>JAFGDW010000146.1 GCA_016931935.1 Candidatus Zhuqueibacterota bacterium
AAATCCTGTCTAAAATATGTTTTAACATTTTCTGCCAAAAAATGTCAGAAAATAATTTCTCAGTTACTAATACTGGCAGCCCTGTCAACTTATGAGTTCCTTCATATAAATTTACCTAACAATGAGTTTTCAATCTTCATTGATTGCTAATCGCATAATCCACAACATCATGAACATTTCCGGAGGGCTTTATGAAAACAATTATCGGAGTTTGGCTTGATCATGAGAAAGCAGTACTTATTACATTCCCCAAAAATGATTGTCATATCGAGCACATTATTTCCGGAGCAGAACGATGTACCCGCATGGTTGGCGGATCACGTTCAAAAGTGGCCTACGGACCAATGGACATTGCCGATGAACACAAAGCGGAACGCCGGCGACATGCGAAATTAAATCATTATTATGATGAAATTATTGATAAACTGATTAATGCAGAAAAGATATTGATTTTTGGCCCCGGTAGTGCTAAATTGGAACTGGAAAAAGAAATGAAAAAATTAGCCAAATTTCATCCCGAAATAGTAAAAATTATGACCGCCTCCAAAATGACAGAACGTCAAATGATCGCAATGGTTCGGGAAAACTTTCCAAACGGATAAAATTTTGAACAATATTTCTTATCCGCAAATCTTCATATGACGTCTGGTAGTTACTTCGCATTCCATTCGAACAATTTCAAATTCCAACTATCCATTTATGGAACCAGTAGCAGACATCGACGTTATTATAAGCTATATTATTAATAAGCCTACAAACGAATGAATTATTCGCCGGTTTTACAGCAGATTACAGAATAACTCAGGATGAACTCATCTTATGGAAACTTTGTTGACACACGCGACACAAAAAAAGCTTTCACCGGGTAATCATAAACTTCGCGGGGCAACGCCCATTAAGCAGGGTATAAATTTCACTCTGTTCTCTCAATACGCTCGCGAGGTGTTTCTGCTACTATTTGATACTGCGGATGGCGAACCTACCGATATAATCAAATTGAATAAGACAGAAAATGTTTGGCATATTTATGTACATGATATTAAACCGGGTCAACTTTACGGTTACAAAGTGACCGGCGATTATAATCCGGAGCTGGGCGCACGATTCAACGAGCATAAGTTGCTAATCGATCCTTACGCTAAAGCGTTGACACGTAAATTTACCAATACGAACAATCTTTTACTCGCGTACGACATTCAATCTCCTGAGAAAGATCTGAAAATTGATGCACGCGATAACACACGAATCGTACCCAAATCGATTGTTGTGGACGATGGTTTCGATTGGCAGCACATCAGACATCCCGGAATACCGTTGGAAAAGCTGATCATTTATGAAGTTCATCTTAAAGGATTTACAGCGCATCCGTCGGCAAACGTTCAATCGCCTGGCACCTATCTCGGATTTATCGAAAAAATTCCATACCTGGAAGAACTCGGTGTGAATGCCGTCGAACTGTTGCCAATCCATGAATCGTATTTCAGTGATTCGTTGCTGGATACAGGATTGGCCGAATATTGGGGTTATAATACTATAGGATTCTTCGCGCCGGAGTCGTCATACGGCAGCCAGCGCTATCCCGGGTGTCAGGTCGATGAGTTCAAGACATTGGTACGTGAACTGCACAAAGCGGACATTGAAGTAATTCTGGATGTTGTTTACAACCATACCGGCGAGGGAAATGAGCTTGGACCAACAATTTCTTTCAAAGGAATTGATAACCCCACCTATTATCTGCTTGGTGGCGCTGACGAGTATCCCTATCGTTATTACATGGATTATTCCGGCTGCGGCAATACCATCAATGCCGAACATTCGGCGGTTACTCGCCTTATCATCGACTCCCTCCGCTACTGGGTAGAAGTGATGCATGTCGATGGATTTCGTTTCGACTTGGCATCACTGCTCACTCAAAAGAAAGGCCATTATAGCAAGGATTCAATTTTCTTCAAAATGATCGCTGACGATCCTATTCTAAAACACACAAAAATCATTGCCGAACCATGGGATTTGACAACCTATCAGGTTGGGAATTTCCCGCAGGACTGGGCTGAATGGAATGGTAAATTCCGCGATACAGTCAGGATGTTTAATAAAGGTGATGCCGGAAAAATAAGAGATTTGGCGTGGCGTGTCTCAGGTTCATCCGACTTGTATGGCGATGATGGTCGATCCCCATATCATAGCATCAATTTCATCACCTGCCATGATGGATTCACGTTAAACGATTTGTATTCGTATAATAACAAACATAATCAAGACAATCTGGAAAACAATCAGGACGGTAGTAACAACAACAATTCATGGAATTGTGGCATTGAGGGCGAAACCGACGATATGAATGTGATTCGCTTACGAAAACAATTAATAAAAAATGCATTTTGTTGCTTATTATTTTCATCCGGTACACCGATGATTCTTGGTGGGGATGAATTTTTACGAACACAGCACGGTAATAATAACGCCTATTGCCAGGACAATGATATAACCTGGTTTGACTGGAATATGATTTCGCAGCATACTGATATGGTGACATTCTGCAAGAAAGCTATCGCTTTTAGAAAGCGCCATACAATTCTTCATTGGCGAAAATTTTTTTCCGGACGGGATAATGATGGCGATTACGTTCCCGATATTGCCTGGTTCGATGAAAATCTGCACACACCGGACTGGTTCAATGCGAATAGCCAATTACTTAGCTACCAACTGGACGGCAGCGAAAATGCATCGGCTCTTGCTGACTACCATTTGTTTTTTATTCTCAATGCGGCTTATAATTTGCACACTGTTAAGCTGCCATACCATGACGATAAAAAATGGTTCCGGGTGATAGATACAAGCCTTGAAAGTGGCGACGATTTTCTTAGCGACGGTAAGGAAATTTTGATCGATCCGCCTGAATATTATATTATCAATCCCAGAAGTACTGTCGTACTTATCGGGAAAAAGACTGCGGCAACCTCATGATTAAAATATATGATGTAGCAATTGCAACAGATACACCGGATGATACGGAATTTATCGAATTATTGGAAAAAGCAATTCAACAAGCAGGATTAACAACATTTTTAGTGCAACCATTCAATCTAGCCGAGACACTAAAACATCTACATCGAGACGAGATCGGTTTTAAATTTCTATTTGATCGCGCCTCTGATACCACTCCTGATTTTATCCCGTTACAAAAACATCTAACACAACATAATGTGCCGGTGTTCGATTCCATTGATGGGATAACCTGGGTATTGGATAAAGCAACAATGCATTTGGAATTTTTATCACATCATATCCGCACACCCTATACAATTATCATTCCCTCGTACAATCATATTGAACACATTTTTTTGTCGCTCTCCGATTTATCGCATCTCGGTCGTCCGTTTATCATTAAACCATCGCAAACAACCGGTGGCGGCACTGGTGTGGTTGATGGCGCAGAAACGTTGGAAGATATACTGTACGCACGGAAGAAATACGGCGATGAACAATATTTGCTCCAGCAAAAAATAATCCCGGTGGAAAAAGATGGAAAACGATTTTGGTTTCGTGGATTTAATATCTGCGGAAATGTTGAGTGCTGCTGGTGGAACGACAAAACCCATGTCTATGAACTGATTACGGAACAAGACTCCAAACAGTACAATCTGCAACCACTTACAGCAATTGTTGAGGAGATATCCAAAGTCTGCAAATTGAATTTTTTTTCCACCGAAATTGCCATGGCCGAAAACAACGAATTTATCGTTATCGACTATGTGAATGAAGTCTGCGACATGCGGCTGCAATCAAAACATTTTGATGGCGTGCCGGATGTATTGGTAAAAAAAATCGTATCACTGATCGCAAATTACATTCGTGATACGATCGCTCCACCAAGCCGATGGGAAAAATCGATCAATTGGTTTCGGAATCGATGAAGAATAATTTAATTGGTAAAATAATCAGCAATGGTTGAATTATACTTCAAACGGTCATATTCCAAACATATTTATTGAGCAGTCCGTTCAATGCCTATCCTTAAGACGCTTTAGCTGTTGGCCATTAGCCAATAGCCAAAGGGCCAGCAACGACCGATATTATGTTCATAGATTGGATTACTTAAATGTTCAATTTATGGCCGTGTTTAGTATATCACCTAAATTTCTAAAACGAAACTTCACACATTATTTGTTTACATTGGTAGTAAAGTGATTCTCATTTATTCAGTTTTCACTTGGCAGGCGATGAACATTTATATGCAAAGGAATTTGAGTTCAACACGAACAAGTTAATTTCATGAATTCAGTTTAGAAATTCAGGTAGCATATAAATCATGTATCCTGCAAACACAAATGGTGCAAATGGCAGCATGATTATTCGTAAATAAATACCCATAAGAATTCTGCCAACACCCCACAATGCACCGCATAACACGGATAATAAAAACACGGGAAAAACTACTGAAAGTCCGACATACCAACCGACCACCGCCATCAATTTAATATCACCGCTCCCCATTGCTTGCTGCTTGAACAACAATTGGCCAATGCCGATCATAGCAACGATCAATACTGCTCCCAACAAACCGGATAACAAGAAGAAATGTATTCGGGATAGATTGAAGACGGCGTGAATGAGTAAACCGATAATGGCGCCAGTCATAAGCAGGCGGTTGGGAATAATATGAATGAGAAAAAGGCTAAAAAAAGCACTGGGTAGACCAGTGCGTATGTCATAATAAAACCGATTTTTAAAATGATCAAATCTTTTCAGAAGTTTCGTAAACTTACATGTCCGAAATAAAAAGAAAAAAGGACATCTTGTTTTGAAATCGTTAAATTTCCTTTCAGTTACTTACTCTTAAATGGACTTATAATTTTTAATTTTTTATCGACCAATAAATTATGTTGTATATCTTCCGAGAATAAAAATTCACAGCCAGCGAGTACTGCACATGTGATAATATGACTATCCCAGAATGATATACTATACCTTCTCCTTAGATCTTACGCTTTCATTAAAATTGATGCATTGAAATCTATTACCGAATATTTCCTATACAAGCTTTATATTAGTGACTGAATATCATGCTCATTCATTTCTGTCTTGCGAAGAAGATTTATACACATTTCATTAAATACCTGAGACGAAATAAAAACATCCGTATTAAGAATTAGCTGCTTCGCAATGTGATGTTTTTGTTTATCCTCGGTTTCAATAAATGCATAAAGCCCAATATTTGTATCAATAAATCCGCGCACTAACTCCATGTCAGTTTCTTTCGTATAAATCATCCCTTGTCAAGGGTGAAAATTGCTTCATTTTGATAGGTGATTGTAATAATTGTTCGACTTTATCGATTGATTCATCATTTTCTTCCTGTATGAGAATTACTTTCACATTTTCGGAAAGCTTACGTGAATACTGGTCAGGAATTCGTATGATCCCATTTTTTATTTTTGCGTTAAATTCAATTGCAAGCATATTATTAACTCATAAAATAGCGATTGACGATTTATAATACAAATAAAACTCCTAAAAATCAATATCTTTATTTCTGATAAAACTGGTCGAAACTTTTTCTCGTTCGCGGGAAGCCAATTAAGAAAATATCATAACTTTTTGCATTCGATAAGTGGTTCATATGAATAAAGCAGCCCGAATTAAATAAATTGTCTACTTTCATTTAAAATTTTTCATCAAGATTACTATACGCAAGTTTGTAAAATCTATCAAAAAGCTATGCATTGTAGTTGTTCGAATCGTAGCAGAGCCGCGCTGTTATCATTTCCAGCGAGACACTTGAAACGATAGTAATATTAACGAAATTAGTTTTTGGATTTCTTATCATTAGCCTTATTTCAATCATCTCCTTAAACAAAAAGATGACTTCAAGGTCAAATTCGAAAACTATTCGTGATTGGTACTCTTCATCAGACTTCTGTAAAAAATTTTATCACAATTTTATTTGGAACAGCTTTTGCACTATGCGTGTTTAATTCTTATTTATGATGACGATACTCTATTGTAAAATCATCAATCGTTTTTGTTGCAAGGTTTTGTTATATGGGGTAATTATGAATCACACTATTCGGTTGGAATCGTTAGTCTTTGTACTTATGCTCGAGCTTTTTTTATTAACGACATCGGCAATCGGTCAGTCAATCAAAATTTCATGGACGCCAAACGCGGAGCAGGATGTTGCGTTCTATTTAATTTACAGGGATACAGTGCCGAATCCATTACAGCGAATTGCTGTAATTGGTGCTCAAAACACATCATATATTGATCACGCTATTTCTGCCGGAACCACCTATTATTATCGTATAAGCACAAAGGATAGAGCGCAGAACGAAAGTTTGTTTTCTGAGGAAGTTTCAATCGTTATGAACAAACAAGTACCGATCACAAATCGCCAAACGGAACGTAAAATGTTAAATTTTGGATTACGCCCCAATTATCCCAATCCTTTTAATGCTGAAACGGATATTATTTACTCGATTGATCAGCCGGGTCATGTAAAAATTACCATATTTGATATACTGGGACGACAGGTTCAACAATTAGTGAACAAATTTTTGGAACCGGGTAACTACCAAATAAAATGGAATGGCTTGGATAATAAAGGCAATCCGGCTCCAAGCGGAACGTATTTGGTTTATCTATATAAAGATGGTTCGGTAAAAACGATGAAAATAAATTTGTTAAGATAAGAGATGGGTAACTTATTCAGCAGGCCCTACCTGAATAGTAAAAAAATAGTAAACAACCAGCTTCGATGATATAGAAAATTGTTTGGAAACTATCCAGACAGTCTGTTTCGATCATGAAATTTGATTTCAATTTTGTTGGAAATGATAATATCTGAATTTTGGTCGCTTGTATTTATTGCTTGAAAATAAAGGACATAATACTTAAATTACTATTTGGCATGTTACTTGTAACTGTTTATACGAATTTATTCAGAATTTTAAATTATAACTTACACGATGATAAAATTTCAAAGACTGCTTTAACAGGAGTTTGAACATGAGATTGAGCGGGATGTTCTTGAAAATAAAAATAAACAAACTAGTGCTACTACTAGCGTTTTTTAGTTTAGCAAATGGTGTTGCCCTATCAGCAACATACTATGTATCAACCAGTGGATCAGATTCAAATCGAGGGTCTTTTAGTGCCCCGTTTAGGACAATTCAAGTGGCTGCCAATAGTACAAGCCCCGGCGATACCGTGATGGTACGCGCCGGATATTATGATAGATTCAGAATATTTCCGGCTGAAGGTTACGGGAGCTCAGGTACGGCCGGAAATCCAATCGTATTTAAATCATATGGTGATGGAAAAGTGACGATTGATGGTGGGGCAAGCGCGGCAATCTGGATCGAAGGCGCTTATTTGGTGTTTGACGGATTTACGCTAACGGCGCCGCAAAAAAGTGGCGTGTGGGGCGGGATCGGTGTGTTCCTATGCAACAGAGATAGTAACGCTGGCAGCAAAACAATGACGACACATCACGTAAAAATAGCAAATTGTGAAATTGTAGATTGTTTAAACCAGGGTTTTCTTGGTGGCTGCGATGATTGCGAATTCACGCATTTGGATGTTCACCACAATGGGAGAGAATGGTTTACGGACCAGGGATTTTATTTAACCGGCAGTCGCAATCGTATTACATATAGCAAGATTCATGACAACGCGGGTACTGGAATCCAGTTATGGAACACAGATTACGATGCAGTTGATTGTCCCAATAACTTTGTTATCGCTAATAATGAAATCTACGCTAACGGATTTACCGTTGTAACGGACGATGCTGCTCATCCTGAACATAGCCAATATGGTCATGGTATTGTATTGGGTTCAAATGATGGGATGAGTGAGAATAATGTAATTAAAAATAACTTTATTTATGCTAATTTCCCGAACGGTATCTTTTTATATAGTAATTCAAATAATACACGGATTTTAAATAACACGATCGTCGCAAATATAAATGCCATTAACCTGGATCAGGCGGCGCAGAAAGTCGTATTTTCAAATAACCTTGTTTATGCCAATACTTCCAGTGCCGTACAACAATGGCTAGCTGCAAATCGACCGGACATCGCTTCATCTGTCGATGCCAGTCGTCATGGTTCGGGGGCGAGTATAGCTACTTCACAATCAAGTAATTTGGATGGCCATACATTTAATTATAATCTGTATGATCCGAATTTTCGTGCATCCTGGAAAAATGTTACCTACAATTCTTTCCAGAATTATACCAGCAGTACGGGAAATGATGCTCAATCCATTTCGGAAAATATTGAGTTTGCCAATTATAATCAGAATGACTTTTCGTTACTGTCGCCCAGTGCAGCAATCGACCGAGGCCAAACCATAAGCGATGTAACAGTAGATTTTTACAATACTCCCCGCCCGCAGGATAATGGATACGACATTGGTGCTTTTGAATATACATCCGGTGATAATTCATTGCGCATGAATAGCTCTGCCAATGTCGTTTCGGGTTCTGTACCCTTAACAGTAAATTTTTCTTGTAACGTAACCGGCGGAAGTATTCCTTATTATTATCAATGGAATTTTGGTGATAATAGCACATCAAATAGCCAGAATCCTCAACATGTGTTCACACAAGTCGGTTCATATAACGTCGCACTAACTGTAACCGATTCGGAAAACAATCAGGTCGATGATTCGATTACTATTACCGTCTCAGAAGTAATTTTGGAGTATCCGGAATTCTCAGATATTAAAATTACGGAGCCCGAAACTGCTACTGAACTAAATAGTATAGAATCCGATTCGTGGTATGATCTTTATCTATTTCCGGTTGATCCACAAGGATGGGATAATCTCTCATATGCAGATGTCTGGCTTAGCCATTCATCGTATACCGAAGGCACAATTGAAAATCGCGGCGGGACATTTTACGCGGCGACAAATTATGTTATCAGTTATTCAATTGAAGATGGTACGATATGGGCTGAAGAAACTGAGGGGACTTCAACATGGTCGGATGTAACTGGCAGGCTTGGAATTTATGTTGATGACGATGCGAATGAGTATCAACAAAATATCACCGGAGGCTGGATAAAGGCCAGATTTAAGCTACTACCACAAGCACAAACCGGAACGTGGCATATTAATGCCTACGTACTCGATAAAAATAGTCACTCTTCAGTGTTATTCACTAAAAATATTACCGTCGTGGAAAAGTCCGTTCAATTAGCGGCTTCGCTAAGTACTGCTCGAGTGAAAAATGGTGACGTGGAAATGTACACAATTTCACTAAATACCACAAAACCGGTAACGCAAATTCCTTCAAAACTTTCCTATATTGCAAGTGATAATTCTGAATTTGATATTGAGTTGACAGGTGGGGTTCCGGGTACGCAGTTTAGTGGGGAACTTTTATATAATGCGGATATTATAGAGGGATTAGGCCATTTCATTCTTAGCGAAAATGCCCTGAAAGATAGCGATGGAAACAACAGCAATCTAATTAAAACTGGCGCAACGCTTCGTGTTGATTGGAGTCCTCAAAAACCTCAAAATGTAACAATAACTGTTATTGAATAAATCAGTTTCAATGTAAAAATTTATCAAATCTTTCTACCTTTTGCCAAAAGCTTTTTTGTGGGTAGCGAGCGGCCATAACTTGTATTAATTTGCTGGACATTCCATTATGTAACCATGCAATCAGTGGATTCAACTGTATTTTTTGATAAACAGGTTCCTTGTTAAAACCAATGCCGGTCTTAAAATTATCAAGTCCTTCCAGGTAATTGATGGATTCTTCTCCAAACGATACTATGTCCACATTATCTCGTTCGAACAAACGGGTTATAACCGTATAAATAAGCGCATTGTTAGGATAGAAACGTAAATATTGATTCGATGAACGAAACGTCAACAGATTTGCACAATTATCTACAATAAAAAGCAGGACAAAGGAAGCCAGGTCATCATCTACCCATGCGCCCCAAACTTCAAGACCATCAAATTTGCCAACACAATTTGCAACCTGTTGCCATTCAAGGTATTTTGCTTTTAAGCCCCGGCCCTGCCGTTCCATTGTTTCCTTATTTAATTGCCAACCCGCTTCAGTCAGATAATCCACATTAGTAATTTGTTCAATTCGGCATTGTTTAATGCCACGACGTACCTTACTTCGATTATTACTGCTTAGTTTTTGAATATCATAATCACTTTTTGTGCATGTATACACAAAGCTCATCATCCCACCTATTGTCGGATCATCTGTAGTATATTTCACACCGAGCGCAGGTCCGTTACGAAACACTCCGGATAGTTGCTCTTTATCCGGTCGCACAGGTATATGAACCGGAAAACACTGATAAAATTGCCGGCTACTAAGTTGAACCCAAATGCAATTGTCATTAGTTATTACTTTTTTATTAATTGATTTCAGAAATTCTGAGTATATTTCTAACGTCACTTTTATCCTCAACTATCTTTTTGAAAAATTCTAACCAGATTTTCCTTAAATTATTCCATTGAAATTTAGTAAGCGTCTTTAATGCTGTGTCGCACATCGTTCGTGTCTGTGTCTGATTATTGAGCATATATATTACTGACTCAACAACGCCGTTTGAATCATCCGGATGAACGAGCAAACCTGTTTTTTGATGTTGAACAAGTTCGGGCACACCACCGACATTCGTGGCAACTACTGGTAAACCACAGGCGAACGCTTCCAGAACTGTCATCGGTTGATTATCATTTTTCGAGGTTAGAACAAAAATATCGGCCCGATCGTAGTAAGCCTGAAGCTTTGCTCGCGGCACAAAACCCGGTAATTGAATATCTTTTATATTGTTTTTATCAATATATTGCAAACACAATTCACGCAAAGGACCATCCCCCACCATAACAAGGCTGGCGGCAGGAACTTTCTGTTTCAATATTCGAAATGCTTCCAACATTGTAAACGGTCCTGCTTCCGGATCGAATCGTTTGACCCAAATTAATTTTGGTTCAAACTGCGTACGAATTTTTGTTTGCCAATCGGAAACATCAATGAGATGCGGAATGCGATGTGTGGGGATTGAAAGTGCCTGTAATTTACTATTTACGAAATCTGAAGCAACGACAATCCCGTCAGCCTCGTTAAGAACTGGTACAGCCCATACCCTGAAACGTTTTAAAAAATCAGGTCCCGCAGAAGTAAAGTAATTCGAGACTACTTTTTTTTTAAATAATTTTCCGAGACTAATTGCAACCAATGTATTTATAAAACCATGGGAAGGTGTCGTTTGAATCTGAATAATATCATACTGGTTGCGAAAGCGTATCATCGCTTTAATAATCGAAATTGTTTTTAACACTATTTTGGTTTCAGTAGTCGTTCGAATTACGTGTGCGCCTTCATTCTCGAAATAATCTGCCAAAATCGCGGTTTGATTGGGCGGCGTTTTATTTTTCGCTCCGGGAAACATTGTTACCATCAACAGGCGTAAATCGTTGTACGCAAAGGACTCTTTATGATTTTTCGATGCAGATAGCTTCCGAAAAATAACTGAATGTGCTTGTTCATAAAGCAATTCAGTGTCATGGATCATCCGATCCATATTGTATCTGGTCATTACTAGTTTGTGACCATTTTCCGCCAGTTGTCGGGAAGTATCAGGCTGCCGGAGAACCGAGCCAAGTGTCTGTGCAAGCACTTCGGCATTTGCCGGCGGAACCAGCCAGCCGGTTTCACCGGGGATAATTACCTCTGGTATTCCACCGACTGCAGAAGCAACCACGGTCTTCTTTAATGCCAGCGCTTCCAGCACGGCCACCGGCAATCCTTCGGTAACTGACGGGAATACAATTAAATCAAAACCTGGCAATAACTGCAATACATCTTTCCGATGACCGATAAAATGGACAATATCCTTAATATTTAAATTCTCAGCGCGATTTTCCAGAAATGATCGACGATCACCCTCGCCAATAAAATAATAGTGAGCGGAAATTCCTTTGTCTTTTAATATATTTGCCGCATCAAGCAGGTACTCGTGCCCTTTCTCAAAACGCAGCGAACCAACGGTACCAATTCGAAAGCTGCCGTCGGCGGATTTACCAAGTATCGTGTCATCAATGACTGCAGATCCCGCACTTTCC
Organism: Candidatus Zhuqueibacterota bacterium; assembly: GCA_016931935.1. GTDB lineage: Bacteria > Zhuqueibacterota > Zhuqueibacteria > Thermofontimicrobiales > Thiofontviventaceae > Thiofontivivens. The sequence goes on from JAFGDW010000146.1 coordinate 12,115, forward strand.
ATTTTCTCATATTTTTTGAAATCAAAGCTGTTTACAATTGTGACAATTTTTTCACTCATCTTGCTACTTAACAGAAGTGAATTTTTTACACTTTCACTGCAGCAAATGATATTCTGGTAAAATCGATAGAGGAGACGGCTGAACAATTGATGTAGCCTGAAACGTAATTCAGGGCTTGGTTCATATAATTTGTGGATTGTTCGGATAACCGGAATAGTTTTTCGGAAACCCAAAATCATTGCAACCCAATTGCCTGACATATCATCATGAACATGGATAATGTCCGGAGCGACTTCATGCAGCATGAAACGCATTTTTTGTATAAAACTGATAGTCGATTGGGTACTTTTCTTCAACAAGTAGACATCTATACCCGCCGCCTGCAAGTCATTAACAATATCTCCGCCAGTGGTAAGGCCACAAACAGAAACACGGAATCGCGATTGATCCGTGTTTAATGCATAGTCTTTCACAAGCTGCTCGGCGCCGCCTGTTTGCAATGAATAGATGATATGTAATATGTTAATTTTAGATTGCGTAGGCTTTGCCCTCGGGCTAGTGATCCGTTTTCGTACTCTTCATAACAATATCACCTGCGCGTACACCCTCATTAAACAGCAAGTCGATTGCCGACAAATTCGGGATAAAACCGTTCCATAGTTGATTGTATGTCGGATGCTGAAACGACGTATATTCCAATTTTATGTTCTGTGTCAAAAAAAGGTCTTCATCCTGATATTTCACACCACCGCGGCCGGACAGATACTCAGTTGCTTCTAATTTTTTGCAGATGTCAACAAGCAGGTCAGTGCTTCGCCCGTCCGTTTCCATTTTTGATGAAAAATATAGTTCGGAATTTAGCGATAGAATTTTGTGCAGCAGCACAATTAAATCCGAATTAAATTCACTCAAATATTCATGATTTTTTTGATAGACTTCTTCAATTTGTGGAAAGTATGTATCAAAAAATTTTGCCTTACCATAATGCTGTCTTAGCGTTGCCAGATGTTTTTTACGCCAGTCTGTTTCGCTGTTAACTTTTACCTGATCAATAATTTTTCCTGAAGCCCGATCGATTGGTACAGTGAGCCACATCGAATCACCATTATTGGTTTTGATCAACACCCGGTTCGTATATGAGCCTTTGGAAAACTGGACATTATCTAAAAACACAAACCGATCTGCGTTCGCCATTTTATAAAAATAGCCAATCCATGGTAGAAAATTAGGTTGGTGAATAGCGACTTTCATTCAATTTCCATATTTCTATACATAAAAAAAAGCTGATCGCCCTGATGGAAGCGTTCAGTCGTTTTAGCGAATCCGTGACGTTCATAAAATTTGATGGCGCCGACATTATTGGCATACACCCATAAAGAAAACTTAAACAATCCCAGGCGCTCGCAATTTTGGATAAAATAGTCCATTAAAGAACTACCGACGCCAGCAGCCCGGAATTGGCTTGTCACCATAAATTTATGGATATGAGCCGTATCACCTTTCTGCGAGGCGATAATGTAGCCCAATAACTGGTTGTGCTGTTCAGCAAATATGCTGAGTTGCCATTTTCCTGGTAAGTCAGTTAGAAAATGTTCGGACTGCCAATATTCGTTTGGAAATTCTTCGAGCACCTTGATAAACGCAGGCAGACTGCTCTCAAGTTTTTCCGACGTCAGAATTTGTATTTCTACTAGATGATCCATCGTTTCACTTTAAACGCTTCGGCAAATTGGACACCAATTTGCACCCCTCTGGTAATTGCCAGGCCTCTAATGAATTCTTCATTGCAATAGCGTCGATGGGATTGTGATTGGTAACATTTTAACGCTTCCACTTTATTGCGGATATGCTCATCGGAAAGATGAACAAACGCTGATGTCTCGAATGTTATGTTATTCCACGGTAATTCATATCCAAGAATTGATACAGTTTTAAATGCCCGTAGCCCTTCAGCAGCAATAATTTGATGGTCCTGGTGTAAATCCCATTCCGTTGGCATGAGCACCAAATCAGGTTTGATATTTCGACTAATCGCAACCAGGTCTTCCAATATTTCCTGACGATGGTACGTAAACCGCCGAACCGGATATTTATAAATTAACAAATGATCCGTCGGAATACCCAAACTTTGCGTTGCCGCATTCACTTCTTTGAATAGAATGTCCTTCGGCCATCCTTCAGGGACAGATTCTTCTGCCAATGAAAACGCCGCATAATAAACTTCGATTCCCTCCGAGATTGATTTGGAAATCATCCCGCCACAACCAAGTTCGCCGTCATCCGTGTGAGGCGCCAGTACAAGCATTTTATTATGATTCATAGTAATCTCATATTTTGTAGTGCTTCAGTGATCGTTCCAAATGTGAATTGAGTAAGTAATGTTGAAATTCGTGAATACACTTTCTTCCGATTCAAGCCCTGGCTGAGCATTTGCTTAAATGAAATATCGATATCCAAACGTTTAAGTTCCGAGTCATTGAGCTCGTAGGGATGCATATACAAGTTTACGGGCATTCCGTTCGCGTTCAAATGACGAATTCCAAATGCCATAACAGGATAGGGCAACAGCCGGGTATAACCACCGCCGACAAATGGAAGATTAATATCGAACAAAGTAATTGTCGAAATTGGAAATTCGATAAGATCACTATTGTCAACTTTCTTTGGCTCTCTCGGCCAGCCAGGAATTCCGTAGCGCGGATTTTTGATGGGATATATGCTCGAATCGTACTTGATGCCCAATTCGTCAAGGATCTCCAGCGCCCACAGCGATTCTGATATAATCGAGAAATCTGGCGCGCGATAGCCCAGAATTTTACTGTTCGTTATGGAGCCGACAGTATCAATCGAATGCTTAATATCATCTTTAAATTCTTCAGGGGATTGTGTGAAGACCAATTTATGTCCGTAACCATGGCTGGCTATTTCATGGCCACGTTTATGGACTTCACGAATTAAATCGGGATATGCTTCTGCCACCAACCCAAGCACGAAAAACGTAGCTTTGGTGTTTTTATCATCGAGAAGCTCTAACAGCTTTATCGTATTATCATGTACAAAATGTGTAATTGATCTGGAATTATCATATGTTGACTGGATCCAGTCTTCAAGATCAATTGTAAATGCGTTTAACATTAAATCGCTACCTTAATTACATTTCAATAGTCAGCCCTTAACAAATCGTCGGCTGACCTGTCGATTACACATATCTGAGTAGTATTATTTTTTAAACCATTTAGGAAAAAACTTAATAAGACCTTTTAGAAAACCAGACCCATAAGAAACGTGGAGTGTCGCAAACGTAATGGGCAGCAGGTAAAAATATCTAAAACCAACCCGTCTGCAAATTGATACTGAATTTATTAATGCAGCCGTCAGATAAAGTGATACAACGGTTAAAGCAATATATCCAAAACGAACACTCATTGGCACTAAAAATAATGAGAATAAATTTATTGATACAAATCCGGCCGGAACAAAATGTCGCAGGCTTAGTTGCCCCGGATGCTTTTGGAAATTTCGGACTTTATAATATCCATAAACAAAATACTGTCGCCACAGTGCTTTCAGGGATGGTCGTACATAATAGTAGGAGCGAATTTCCGGGTTGAAATAAATTGTGCCGCCAAACTTCCGCAATCGAAAATTAAACTCATCATCCTGGTTCTTTACCATTTCTTCATCAAAATAACCGATTTTATCGAATACATCTTTGTTGTAACACGGATAGGCCAGATGCGCAACGAATCCTGCCTTTTGATTTTCGCGTAGTGCAGAATCACCAATTCCAAACGTCGAACGCATCGCCAGCATGATTGTGTTTGCTGAATCAGAGTTGGCAATGCAGTCAATGCGGCCACCGACACAATCGGCGCCAACGCGATCGAGTGTTTCAACATTTTTTCGAACAAAATCCGGATCTGCAAAACCGTGAGCGCTAATAATGACAACCACGTCGCCACGACTTTTCTTAATGCCTTCATTAAGCGCAAATGGCACTGTACGATTCGGATTATCGACGAGATGAAGATTGCGATTGGTTTTGGCTATTTCAAGTACCTTCTCCCGGGTACCATCTGTTGACATGCCATCAACTATTAAAATTTCATATAATTCTTTTGGATAGTCCTGGCTCAACATGGAATTGATGCAATGTTCAATAAAATTTATTTCGTTATACGCCGGCACTATCACGGAGACGATTTTATTATTATTCATACTAACTTATCCTGTTGTTGATATAGCTTGAGTAAACATCCAAATGTTTTTTTGTAATCGTTTCCATCGAAAAATTCCTGGCAATTGTTTCTTCGGCAGCCTTGCCCATTCGATGGGCTAAATCCGGATTATCAAACACCGTTTCAATTGCGTCTGCCAACGCTTCCGGTTTTTGCGGTGGAACGAGTAATCCATTGCGTTCATGTTCAATAATATCCAAAGCGCCACTTACCGCAGTGACCGCAATCGTAGAACCAATCGACATGGCTTCAAGTAATGCAATTGGCAGCCCCTCATAATTCGATGCCATGACAAATAAATCGGCAGTCTTCAGATAAGGAAACACATCCTCAATCATTCCCCAAAATTTGATGCGGGAGGAAATATCCAGATTTCTGGCAAGCGACTCAAGTTCCTGCCGGAAATAACCATCGCCCACAATCCATAGTTGACAATCGTCGCGTCGCTCGCACACATGTTTCCACGCGGGTAATAATGTCTCCAGACCCTTGTGAACCGGAACCAAACGTCCAACAAACACCGCAATTTTTGAATAATTTGTTCCATTACTTTTTTCAATCCGTTGGATATTTTCCGGCGATACAACACCGTATGGGATGCGAACAATCTTTTCTTTGGGAATTTTCAGATCGAGCAGAAAATTTTCGATCTCAGAACTAATAGCAATAAAACATGTCGCCAGCTTGATTGAATTCCATACAAACAGTCTTCGTAAATAATTTTTGTAATTGTGACTGTATGTTTCACATCCCGGTAAATGAACAAACACGTTAAAATTAAATATCGTTCCGAGAATTGCTATCATTGCGGCTGTGCTGCCAACACCATGAATATGTAATAATCGTATATTTTTCAAATTTCGGATGATAAACCAAAGGGTATTAAAAATGCCAACAAATTCGCCAATAATTCGCATGCCCGGATGGGGTACCCGATACACTATTATGCCATTCACACGTTCTTCGCGCTTTAATTCTTTAGTTAACTGATAGGTTAAAACAGCGACATTATGCCCCTGTCTGTCGAGTTCTTTTGCCAACCGCATAACAAAAATTTCAGAGCCCCCAACGGCTGGATAAAAACCTTCACTATAAAAAAGAATTGTGTTCGATTTCATTTTTGGTCGTCCCCTGCGTTTCCATTATGCAACAATTAAACTTTCGTTATCAACTAATTCTACACTTTCTTCATATCCCATTATTCTTTTCATTCCAAGAGCTATTCCTGTAACAATGTAAAGTTCCACACTATAAAGCATTGGTGACGTGCCGGCTGCCAATAAATAGATGAATAATCCGATGATGAGCACATCGGGCAGCGTAAAGTTATTAGCGGGAGTTTTAATTAGTCTGTTCATTCTGCGAAGCGTGAAATAGAGCAATGCAACAAAAGTTAAAAAAATAATCAAGCCCAACGGACCTGTTTCACTCAAAATTTCCAGATAAACATTATGAGGCACACTTGGTACTGCAAAAAATCCCGGAGGGCCGTATTCTTGCAGCAGGCGTGGGTAATTACCAAATCCCACACCAATGACAGGTTCATCTTTTATCATTTTGATGGCCGTCGCATACAGATAAATTCGATTTTCTGATGACTCAACCATACTTTTGTCAAATGTGGAACCAATTCTATACCAAAGCGCTTTTGGCGCAGCAACTACCAGGATAATAAAAAAGGCAAGGATTGCAAACCAGTATCGTGCTTTTTTTAATTTCTGTAAAATCATAAATCCTGCTAACGATAACGCCAAAAAACCTGTTCGCGAAAATGTAAGAATTATTGTTAGCGTCGAAAGAAAGATGCCTCCCGTGCATAATGTTTTAAATTTTGTTGAACCTTCTTTCAGAACAAAGTACAACATAAATGGGATGATAAATGCCAGCGTAATAGCCATCGCATCCGGTTGGATGCCTTTCATGTTGGATCGGTAGTATGCATATTCTCCCATGACCATTGGATCAGCATTTTCGATCCAGCTTCCGCCGAAAAAGAAGTAGCGCGACAGACTTAGAAAACATAAAATTAAACCACACAAAACGATTACTTTGGCAAATAATTCGATGTCTTCCCTGGTCTGTACAAAATTCATAATCGCAAAGACAAGAAAGAGATATAGAATAGGCGTTTTGAAGAGAGAAACGTCTTTCGTATCGTACAAATTGTGACTTACAAATATAGCAGAAAGCAGACAAAGCAACCAAAATCCGATGATAATGTACGTTTCCGGAAAAACAAACTTGAAACTAACTCTGCCAGTTAGATAATTAATAAACCAGCTACAAACGATAATCAATTCAATCAATATGCTCGGACTTAGTGGGCCTAACGAAGGCAGAAATTGATCAACTCGCGTAATGCAAAATACAACAAAAAATGAAACGGCCATAATGGGATTTTTTATAGAAATCCAAAAGAAAGTGCCCCCAAAAATCATTGCAATAACTATTATTTCGATTAAGGGTATATTTGGCATTTATATCTTGGCTCCTAAAAGTTGGTTTGTTTTACCATCAAGCCTCGGTAAAATGTAAGGTTGCATTTTATACATAATATGAATTTCGGGAATCTTCGTTATGTTAAATACCCCTCTGTTTGACTAACATAACATCTCGCATGCATCAACCAGCCTGGCAGTTAAATTCTTCCGATCGAACGCTTGCAATCGAGAATTATCAATCGTTGATTCGAGTGAACCACTCTTCCATTGAGAGTAATAATGTTCAAGCGCCTTCATTATGCCATTTTCATCAGTCGGCTCAAATGAAATTCCGGCATTTAATTCATCGATGAGATCGGATGCTTCACCTTTCTTGCCAATCGCAATAATTGGTTTACCAGTGTTAAAATATTCGTACAATTTGCTTGGAATACATCCCTCGGCTTTTGCTTGTGGAAAATTGAAAATTAAAAGTATGTCACTTTTTTGCAAAAATTCCAACGCGCGATGATGCTCGATTGCTCCCATGAGCTGAACCATTGAGGATGAACCATTATTTAGCGCTTTAAATCGCGTGTCATACGAAGGACTATAGCTTCCTATAATTCGAAGTTGTAAATCGCTTTTTATGTTGCTGTTTTTCTGAAGCAACTTTTTTAGCGAACTCAAAAACATGTCTGCCATCCCCTCATAAAGGTAACCGGTGTAGGTTATTATAAATTTTGCATCGGGGATGTTGGTTGTAGATATTGTCGAGAGTTCTGCAAAGTCTTCGGAATCGAATCCATTGGGAATGACAACCACCTTCTTTTCATCAAGGTTAGGAAATCGTTTCAAAAGTGCCTTCTTATTGGTCTGTGTATTAGCAATAATTTGACTCGCGTTATAAATTACACGCCTTTCCATTGCTGCTTCCAACCAGCGTCGATATTTTGAAATTGGAATCTGATCGTATAACCATGCATGATCGGTCCACGGATCACGAAAATCAACGATCCATTTTTTACGTGTCAATTTCGCCAAAACAAGTCCGAGTAAATGAACCGAATGCGGCGGCGACGTCGTTATTATTACATCAGGTCGCTGCTGTAGTAAAATAGCTAACGCCCGCGGCAACGCAGTAAGTAACCAATCAACCTGATAATCGGGAATAAAAATATTAGAAAGTATCCGTGCCCCGCGACTAAATTTTGCAGATCGAGTCTGTTCCTCGTTATTATTATCTACAGGATTGGCCGATTGCTCGCGTTTAGCCGGCTTTAAGGATGCCAGTAAGTTTTCAAAAAAACTAATCATCTTAATTACATTTATGGAAGGTATCCGCCATATTTTAACCTGATCTGAAAGTTCATTCATCAAACTCGGATTTTCAACATTTATTGGCTGATTCCGACAGGTGAGTATCAATGGCTGCCAATTAAAATGTGGCAGATACTTCGCAAATTTGTGGGCACGAAATGCGCCTGAAAGATTATTCGGCGAAAAATAATATGTTATTATTAGAACTTTCTTCATATGATATTCGAATTTCTATAATATCTTCGCACGCTATAAAGTAAGTGAGACGTCAAACGTGAAACGTGAGACGAAAAAACATTGTTTTTTTGACATTTCACTTTTCATGTTTCACCTTATCTAAAAGGCCAAATGGACGTTTGCCGTTGATTCGTTGCGCAGAATGCAAAAACTAAGTTGTAATACTAAACTAACTCAACGTAGTGATCAAACTATTATTATTTTGAACTCAACCAGGTTAACTGGGCAAATGCGGATGTTAAATCTTCAAGTAGACCCCTGATATGATAACGAAACCATTTCCCCATTTCAAACAGACAGAACAACCGATTTTTAAAATTCATCCGAACACGGAAAATTGCTTTTAAGTATTCATAAAACCACCGCCAGCGTGTTAGCGTTATCTTATCCTTTTTTTTAACATCAAACCAGGCGATTCGTTTGTTCAGTTCCGGATTTGAACGAACTGAGGTATTCACATGATCTCTTCTAAAAAATAACCTGGACGGCAGTTCATAAAATTGACCATGAAGGGCAAGTTCGCCCAGCAAGGTGACATCCGAAGCAACGAAACTTCCAATTAATGGAGTGCATTTTAATGCATCCAAGCGAATTAATCCAAAAATTGGATTCCTTTCACCGACAGCGCGGAGATTTTTTTGATAATATGCAAATCGTTGAAAAGGCTCAGCAAACGGTAGATGCAGATCATCATTATAGAACTTTACTTTTTCCCCGGCTTCATCAATAATAACGGTTTGAGGGTAGCACAAAACAATATCCGAATTACTTTCCAGAATTGCTACACATTCTTCCAGATATGTTGGGGCACAGACATCATCATGTGCTGCCCATTTAAAATATTGTCCTTTTGCCAGGTTAAAGCCATGATTGTAATTGTAAGCCGCCCCCAAATTTTTGTTGTGACGGTGATAGATAATCCGTTTATCACTTGCTGCATACTGTCGACAAATAGTCTCAGTATTATCGGTGGAAGCATTATCCGTTATAATCAGCTCGAAATCCCGAAATGTCTGATTTAGAAACGAATCGATTGCCTCCTTGAGAAAATTATCACCATTGTAAACGGGCAATCCGATACTAACTTTAGGCATTATATCCAGTGCTGATTTAAAGGGTAATTAATTGGCAGGCGATATCCATGTCGTGCAGCATATTCTTAACTTCCTGGTGATAAACACCATTCGCCAGAATAACAACATCGGGATCACAATCTTTCAGTTTGGAGGGACCAATAATTTGTTGGCCTGAGCCTGGTATGAATTTTCTTAGTTTGCGTGGATTTAGATCGACAATATATTTAATGTGCCCGGTCGCTTTTAGCGTATTTAAAAACGTCACACCTTTTGATCCAGCACCCCATAACACGACATTCTTATCAGAATTAGAATATGATGCCAATTTCGTTTTTAAGGAATTGATTTTATTATTATATTTTTCAGTGAAACCGACAATATTTTCCCTGAATTGCGTTGTGTTGACCTTTGGTAGATTATTATTCGATTTATAAATTGCATCGAGGGAAATATACTGTCCATTAAAACTGCTGACTAAATTACTTATGTCAAATCCGCTTAAATTAAATAAATAACGGATTGAATCAATGCTAAAATATGAAAAATGCTCATAAATGATATCCCAAATTCCAAGTTTTTCCAACGTGAATGCCACATTTGGAACCTCAAAATATATCATCAAATCCTTTTTGTTACCAGTGGAATTTAAAAGCATTTCAATAAACGGTTTTGGTTCATGAATATGCTCGAGGACATGTCGGCATACTATGAAATCTGCATCAAGTTCAGAATATTTCTCAGAATAAAAATCTTTTATAAAAGTAATATTCGATTTCGATTGTTGTGAGTCAACGCTCTGGATAAAATTCGGATCAAAACCGGTGCAGCTATTATTGCCGTAATCACAGAGCAATTGCAAAAATTCACCTTTCCCACAGCCAATTTCGACAATCTGTTTATTATGCAAATCGTAAGCCGAAATTAATCGCTGTGCCAGGTTTTCTGCATAATTTTGAAAGTGGGGCGAGAAATGCAATGAATTTTCATAGTTTTGCTGATATTCCATCAAATCCGGATTGAAAGCAGCATTGAACACATGATTGCAGGAATTGCAATATGTGAGTGCAATATCACTTCGCGGCGCATTAACTGCGTCATTATAGCTCTCGAAAAGGATATTACAATGAACAGGTACATCATATATTTCGATAAATATTTCACATTCACGACTATTACATACTGGACAATTCATGATTGAAAACTTTCAAATTGAGTAAAAATGTCTCGGATTGATCGACAACTTTGATTATACATGCATTATATGTGGAGCGAGTCCCATTTCATGTAAATCCTTTTCAATTTCATTACAATAAATGGGATTCATAACAATAACAACATCCGGTTTATAATTCTTTAAAAATGCCGGTTCCTTAATCTGATGTCCGGACCCTGCCAAAAACGTATTGTTTTTGTACGGATTAATATCGATGGCATATTCAATTTCATCTGTTATACCTAATGAAGTCAAAAATGCCACTGCTTTTGAACCACCGCCCCAAAGTACAACCCGTTTTGCATCTGCTTTTGATTTTTTTAAAAAATTCTTCCATTCATTCATTTTATCTCGGCAATTATTCAAAAAGAATGTCACATTATTTTTTATTTCCTGCAAATCATCTTCAGCAGGCAAAAATTCTCTACTCGAATTTTGCGGGCGGGCAGCAATCATTGAGTATTGATCATCATAATCATTCCACAAATCTATCACATCAAAATTACATTTCCTGAACAAACGCGCTAAAGAACCAGGACTAAAATATGAACAGTGTTCATAATAGATATCCCAGAATGCCAGGTCTTTCAGAACGCGATGGACATTTGGTATTTGGAAAAAGACGATTGTGTCCTGTCGATCACCAATTGAATTTCTAACAGTGCTAATGAATTTATGAGTATCCTGAATATGCTCCAATGTCATTTTACAACAGATAAAATCAGCTTTGTAATTACTATACTTTTCCGAGTAGAAATCTTTTATAAAGGTGACCTGTTCTCCCATATCGCTTTGATTTCGCTCGGGGATATAGGCCGGATCAAATCCAATTCCCCGATTATTGCCCAACTTGCACAGCATCGTCAAAAACTCGCCTTTGCCACAGCCAATTTCAATAACATCCTTGTTGTGTAAATCGAACCGTTCTATCAACGAGTTAGCCAGGCGATGATGAAATGCGTTAAAAGTTGAAGAAAAACCTTGCGTTTCTTCATACTCAGATGAGTATTCGTGCAAAGACGGATTAAATGCAGTGTTAAAAATAAAACCACAATCTTCACATAATGCCAATCGAATATCACCTTTGGTATAGGTTACAGCCTTTTCACGATTTGGCATTAACAAAACACTATGAACAGGAATCTGTGACACTTCATAAAACAACGATAATTTGTCGGATAAACAATTATAACACATCAATTGATTCTGCATAATTTCTTCTACTTTGCTAATTTGGTATCCTTCCAATATTTAGTAGTGTTATAGGTTTTATTGTCTCACCATTCATGCTTCGACTTCGCTCAGCATAAAGTTAAACAATTTCTTCACACTGAGCGGAGTCGAAGTGTGAAAGTAGACATATCACCACCATTTATTGAATGGATACTTAATCTGTTAAATTACTATGTTTATTTACTGAGACTTTATATTGTTTAAGTGCTTTTCTTTTTCGTTGAAATTCATTCACTAATGATTTTTTGAGAAGTTTAGTTTCTCTTCGTACCGCGACATCCTGTGGAACCGGACTTTCCATGGAAAATGCCTTAGTATTTGGCCTGGTCTGATAATTGTATACTTCGGCATAATCCAATCGCAATTCATCAAGTAAATTATATGTATCCTGGAATTCTTCATCGGTCTCACTGGGAAATCCCACCATCAGTTGAGTGCGAACAAAAATTTCCGGAAAGTTATCATTTATAGTTTTAATATTTTGTTTATATTCTTCGATTGTATACATTCTATTCATTAACTTCAAAATTCGATTATTACCGGACTCTGCGGCAGAACTGAGGAAGGATATCTTCCCGGTTTCCAGAATCTCCATGAGGTCTGGTAACATTTTTTTCAAAAATCGCGGCTGAATATTTCGCAAGCGAATTTCATAATCGCCTTCATATTTTACTAATTCACGCAATAAAGGTACTAACGAAATTCCAATATCTCTGCCATAAGCTCCCAAATCCGTCCCTAATAAGGCAAACTCTTTGTATCCTTTTTCAAGGCCTTCTTCAAATTCCTTTTTGATGTTTTCAATAGTTTTACTTCGCACCCGTCCTCGTGACAACCGAACCGCACAAAATGTACATAATCCCAAACAACCAGTCGATATTTTTATGCAGTAGGAGTGTGGCCGGGAAACATGTATTACTTGACTGAGATTAATGTGGTATTTAGCCATTAAATTCAGAAAAATAGAGTCAAAATTTAATATGTCTTTTAAATTTCTAACGCACGTTAAATCGTTACTTATGCGCTCAGTTCTGGGTACCAAATAATTTGCATAGTAATCATGAGAATTTGTTTCCGTTCCAAGTATTTTGCACAGCTCTTGAATATCATCTGATTCAAAAATGGTACCATCATAAACTTCTCTTAACCGATTTATATTTATTTTGGGCAAACAACCATAAACGAAAAGCGGATGCCCAGCTTTTTTTTGAGACTTTAGCTGCTCGATCATTTTTACCGAAAGATCCTCGGACGTCTGCGTTAATGCACATGTATTGAAAAGTAGTAAATCTGCTTCCCGGCAGTTATCGACTATGGCATATTGTTTTGATTCCAGAAAATTTATAGTTCGGGCAACATCAATTCGATTTTCCGGGCAGCCGTTTGTCATAATAAAGACTTTTTTGAAGAACATAATTCCCCCTAGATTTTGAGTTGTTTCCGCAAATAAATTGATTCTACTGCATGAGTATTACTTTAGAGATAGCATAAGTACTCTTTGTAGAAGCAACAATTAAATATAATCCGGAAGGCAACGTATTTCCAGTTGAGTCTTTTCCATCCCATGTGTATTGATATGTTGCTGGTTCTTTTATTTCGTTTTCAGTGACAGTACGAACAATCTGACCTAGTATATTGAATATTTTTAGATTGATAACATCCGAATGCGGTGTTGTAAGTTCGATATTCGTCACCTCCGGATAAATATCAGATGCAGGCGAAAAAGGATTGGGATAACATTTCGAAAGCTTAAATGAGTTCGGTTCAGATTGAGTTATCATAATAGGATTACTGAATTCATATGAACCATCGAAATTTATTTGTTTTAAGCGATAATATGTATTGTTATAAATTGGTTGCTCATCAATAAATTCAAATTCAACAAACTTGGCCGTCGTTCGTTCACTTCTACGAAAACCAATCTTCGTATATTTATTTTCAGTTGCTCGTCTTCGATAAATTTCATATCCATACTTTTTGATATCGGTGGAGACTTTCCATTTTAATAATACATAATCTTCAACTCGCTTAACAAAAAACTCAACCAATTCTATCGGCAGTAATTCCGTTTGAATAACCGAAAGATTTTGCCACAGGTGTAAATATTTATATTGGCTCCAGGCAATTGAAACGATGTCCAAATCGCCATCATTATCCAAATCGCAAATACGCGCGCCCAAATGACTTGAGTGAGGCGCAATTTCAACATTATGGGCTTTCCAGGCTGCTCCATTATTTAGATTTTCATAAATAACGGTCAGGTTATCCTCGGCTGGTTCTTTTCCCTGATCCGTATGTTCGGCTGCGACAACATCGATGTCACCATCATTGTCCATATCGGCAATATCCAGGCTATTAACCGATCTTAAAGTCGCTATAACATGTTGTTGCCATTGTCCGGTTTTGGGATCAGACGGAGCTTCGAACCAGTAGATATTTGCATTATAGTCCCAGTCTTGTGTCTCCTCGGTTGAAATAATATCCGGCAAGCCGTCGTCATTTAAATCAGCAATCGCCATCCGATCAAGCCATTGTGTCGACGTTCCCACAATATACTTCTTCCAGTTTCCTGTACCATTGTCCGGATTTTCATACCAAATAACATGGTGACCATCACTATCTACAGAAGCTAAATCCAAATCACCATCTCCATCAAAGTCGCTTGCCGCAACACCTTCTTCCTCGTTAACAGATGATATTTGAATCAGTGGCCAATTCTCACTTGCGTGTGACCGGTCAGGGATTCGTAAATAATACAGGCTTTTACCATGCGTGAAGACAAGCTCGGGCTTCCCATTTTTGACAATTTGCGCCAATTCGTACCCCTGAGTTCTTGCCTGAGGGAGTATATCAATTTGATAGGATTTCCAGGAAGTTCCACTGGAATTCTGAGCCTCGATCCAGGTAAGGTTTGTATAGTCTATAATTCCGACCAAATCACAGTATTCATCATCATCGACATCAACTGCGAAGTAAACATCAAGATCGCGCTGCAACAAAATTCGCTGACATTGGTTGTCCAAATAGTAGCCCGGATTAATGTACAGATACGATCCCGCGATAATATCCGTATAACCGTCACTATTAACATCACAAAAAACAAGTCCCATTTTGCCAAATTGATCATCTGGTCGCTCTGAATCGATAGTAATATAGTCCCATCTATCCAAAGAATTGGATGTAGTAGTGTCTGCCGTCAAATTTTCCCACATTTCAATAACCCGAGTCATGCCACCATAATTTTTACCTATGATATCAATATCACCGTCCAGACCAATATCAGCAGTTCGCATATTATGAGAACCTGTGGTAGCAATTATATTTTTGGTCCAGGAGCCTGCAGCATTAAGATAAACGATGACTCGTTTTTGGGAAGATGTATGCATTTCGGCTGTCAAAACATCGGGATCACCGTCATTATTAAAATCAGCGATCTGAAGGCTGTGTGCACCTTCAAGGATTTCATTTTCAATAATGTGTTTTGCCCATGTACCATCTTTTCTATCCACAGGTGCTTCGAACCATATAACCTGACCATCTCCTTCGGAAACAGTCAGGATAACGTCCAACCGGTTATCTTCATTCATATCAGCGATCTTTACGCGGGCTGTCGCAGACCATTGAGCTTCGATTGTGTGTACCGTCCAGCTTCCGGAGTCATCCGGATTCGGATTTTCAATCCATAAGCCACCATAAACAATATCAGGATCACTATCACCGTCCAAATCAGCCAGGGCAGTGCCTTCGCCCGATTTGGTATAAATAACCTGGCTTTTCCACGAATCCGGTTGCACTTGACGCCATAGCACAAGTTTGGTTTTATCACACGTAACGACATCGAGATCACCATCGTTATCAATATCACCAACTTCTACATCATGCCCGTATCCTTTACCAATTATATGCGCCTTCCATAGACTACCGTTTAGTTCGTCTGGATTTTCATACCAGTATATTTCAGGATTGGGACTGTGGTAATTGCTAATAATTATATCCAAATCGCCATCATTATCCACATCGCCCGTTTGGCCATCGGTTGTAAATTCGCCATTGCCGACAGGGTGTTTTTTCCAGGTCGGATATTCGTACCAAACAAGTCCATGTTCTTCAGCGCCTTCACCGCCAATTACAACATCCGGATAACCATCCCCATTAATATCGCCGACTGCACAAACATCCGTGCAGCACTCTGATCCACTATTGGGTTCGTTATCAATAATCAAATGTTTAAATGACAAATCATCAGCTTTAACCACAGAAAAAAATGATAACAACAAGTAAAACAGAATAAGCGATTTAACACGAATTTTAAATATATTCATTATAAACATCACACCCTGAAATCATAATATGGTAATTTTATTTTTCCAGTTTCGTAATTTTTACTGGACCATAGCTGACTTGCGTACGATGAGCAACCAAAGCAACTGCGTATTCACTTTCCGGTAAAGGTGATCCTTCAATATCAGACAATTTAAGCCAGTCGAAATTATCGGTCTCACCACTTCGGAACCATTTCATTCGTTGTTTATAACAGATATGCTTGCCATCACTACCTGCTTCCGGCCAACATTCAATAATTAACGTGTATTTAACTTCCGGTACAATTTGTATATTTCGATACGCTGAAACCCAGGCAGGGGAATTTTCACCATACTTGTATGAAAACTCCATGCCAATACCATTATAGTGAGAGTAATACCACACCAGGCTGAAATTCCAGCCGCGGCTTGGTAAAACTCCATCATCATCGGGGCGTCCCCCCCAGAGTGGCAAAACTCCAAATCCATAAGGATCACCCTTGTTCACATGAAAAATTAAATCTGTTTCGATGCGCCGTCCACCGGCGAACGCTCCTGAAACAGCCAGCACACGGTCGTAGTCTTCAGAGCCAATTTTGGGACGTACGCGCCATTCACCATCTTTTATGAATGTCTCCCAATGCCCGTCCTGAACGTCAAGGTCAACGTCAGACCAGTTCTGAATTATGGGAAGCTTTATTGGCGTCGGATCATAATCGAAAACCAGATTCAGCTCACTCGTTGATCCTGAATATGGAATCGCCTTTAAGTTTACAAAATTCTTGCCTGTTTCGAGATATTTATCTCTTAATTCAAGCGTAAAAAGCGGCGGTGGAACCCGGGGACCAGCCTGAGTCAAATCTTGCCACTGTCCATCATTTAATCGATACTGGACTTTCTCCACATGTTGATCTATCGTACCACAAATATTTGCCGTAAAATAGCCGTACCGTCTGGAATAGGAATCCGGCTGGTGGAAAATATGGATCAGGTTTGAATTAGAATTTGAGAAATGATTTCCAAATATCCCAATTCCAACAAGTACCAATATTAAAATTGAAATTAATATATAGCGATTAAACTTTTTTTTCACCACTAACTTCATACTTATAAAACAACTCTTTTGATTGAAAAAAACAGTCAAGAAAACCGCCGTTTGCCACACCCCCGAGCGTCTTCCAGCGATCATCCTGAATTAATTTTGTCATTTGCGATTTATATTGATCCAACGCCTGTCGTTTCTTCGGAAGTACATGCTCGATAACATTAGCGTATTTAAATTTGGAAAACATTTTATGCATGGAGATAAGATTGTATTTAATTCTCTTGAAAATGTCACGACGATTACTTAATGGCATGCTAAACCATGGCCAGTGACTCCAAAACCATACCGGATATTCAAACACATCAACATGATTAATTGAATGATTCAACGCCCTGCTCACGATGATGTTTGTGGCGTTATGATCTTTAGGCGTTTCCAATAAAAACGGGATATAGATTTCTTCCGGCTGATGTGTTTTCAGAATGTCAATTACTCGCCCAACCGCATCATCTATTTGGGTATTGAGCTTGCCATCCTCGTAATTCAGGAAAAAAACATCATCTTCATTTACGCCAAGCTGGTGTACTGCCGCGATTACTTCTTGAGAACGGATTGCAATAAGCTCCTGTTCTGAAATCAAACTTGAGTGCGAATGACGGCCATCGGTCATTATTACAATTTTTACATCCGCGCCTGCCTGTTTTTTTTGGATAATTGTTCCACCGCATCCCAATGTTTCATCATCCGGATGGGGCGAAAAGACGATGGCAGATTTCGAAAAATCTTCACTGGCTGGTAACGCTGCGTTTCTATATATAAAAGATTTTAATAAATTTCTTATCGAAAGCATGAATGTCGAAATATTCAATTAATTTCCATAATTGCCTGATATTGCATGGCTAATTTCCTGGCAATACTATCCCAGGAAAAGAGATCAATTACTTTTTTCCGTCCTGTTTCCCCCATTTGTACCCTTCGGTTTTTATCCGGAAGCAGTCGCAGAATGGCGTTCGCCAATTCATCTGCATCACCCGCTTCGATTAAACAACCCGTTTTACCATCATCGACAATTTCGGTCATCCCACCGACATTTGAACAAACAACCGGCACTTTACTCGACATCGCTTCAATTAAACTCATTCCGAACGACTCACTAAACGATGGGTTAACTAAAATATCTGCACTCTCGTAAATGCTCACCAATTCATCCTGCGTTTTCAAACCGGCAAATGAAACATCATGAAGATTGTTCGATTGAACCTGATTGTGTAAATAATCCATGTAATCGTGATTATAAAATGAGGCAAGTTCATGAATTTTCGGATCATCGCTTAAAGAAACAATGTACTCTTTGGCTGTCAACGCATACGGCCCGACGATATTAAACTTTACATTAGTCATGCTAGTAGAAATTTTTTTATAGGCATCCAACATCACATGAATGCCCTTTTCCGGAGAAATTCTTCCTACAAATAATAACTGGTACGTTCCGTTCTTTTTCACCTCATGGCTTTTATTGTACCTGTCTATGTCAACGCCATTGTAAATCGTATGGCAAATCGGACAGTATTCGGGAAATTTATTTCGTATTTTTTGAGTAATATAGTCACTACAACAAAAAATTCTATCAAGTTTGCGAACTCGTTTTTTTACCAGGTTTGCATCCAACTGTGTCAGCCATTCGCAGTGCATATGCAGAACAATTTTAATACGAGGATTGAACAGTAAAATGATCGGAACAAATTGGGATAAATTATGGATATGAACAATATCACAATTCATCCGTCGCAAATCGAAGGCTATTTGGAAAATGTAACCAAAATAAAAAAAAACCGACGCGAATAATGGTCGTGTTTCACTAAAAAGCTTTGACAATCGCTTTAAATAACGCAATAATTTTTGATCGATGAACGTTGATACTCGTCGACATGAAATCCCGTTTACATCTTCAAATTTTGGCTTTTTGCTTTCTGTTTTTGAATAGACAACAATTTTATGACCTGCACTCTGCAAACGACTGGCAATTTCATAATTCCATATTGCAATGGAAGCCGCTTTAATCGACGGAAATTCATTCCATGGCTGATTTATAATTGCAATATTCATATGACAAAAATAGTGTTGTATTTCCTATTTTACCAAATTAAAACCATATTGTATTTTGTTGATCAAGCCGTGTGTTTGCTTAAAATTAATTAAGACAGATTTAATGAATGCTAATTCTCTTTTATCAAAAACTTTTACTAAGTAAATACTGGCAATGAAGGCAATAATTAAAAATAATCTGAATGATATATCGAAAAATGAATTGGCGAATTCAATGAAATAAGAGAATGATGAAATAACAATGAAAACAAAACTTATCTTAAATAATTTCATTTTTTCAAATGGAATGAAGTACAGTCGCTGGCTTACATGATAAGTTATCGCCATAATGAGCACAAATGTGAAAAACGATGCAAACGCTGCTCCCAGCATTCCGTAACCAGGGATGAGCAGGTAATTCAACGCGACGTTGACGAATGCGCCGACACCGACAATGTAGGCCATATATTTCGTTTTCTTGGCAATGTTTACTCCTAAATCAAGGATTGTATACATGCCAGAAACAACTCCCATAAAAATGAGAGGCAATAGCACTTTTTGCGCTCTCCAGAATGGTTGCGCTGCCATAATTTTTATAACCAACGGGGAGAATACAAGCAAACCAATACCAAAAAAGCTAAGGATTAACAGCCAATAGGTAGCGACTTTACTGAAAACTTCTTTCGCATTTTCCTTTTTGGCAATCTGAAAACAATACGCGCCCCATGCCGTTGAAAATGGACCGATGACAACCACCAGTAATATGCTGGCAAACCGAAACCCAAGCGAGTATAAACCCAATTCCTCAGTGGAAGCAAGTTTTTCCAACAAGATTCTATCGGAGATTTGCAATATCCAATTGGCAATAGCAACCAAAATGAGTGGCATGCCGAATTTTACAAGGTCTTTTAATTGAACAAGCGAAATGTTTAAGAATAGTACCTCTTTGGTCAGGGCGATATTTACCAGAAATATTGCCAATGTACTGACTGCATTCCCAATGAGAACGCCTTTGACCCCTAGTTTTAATCCCACTACCAAATATATATTTAAGATAATCTGGATGACAAAACCAATAATGGATACAACGATAAACTTAACTGATTGTAATTTTGCCCGGTAGATTTGAAACGGAATAAGTGACGTTATTTGGAAAAAACATGTAAATGAAATAATTTTGAGGTATAGTGAAAATTCATTACTATCGTGATAAATAAGTTGTGCACATCGATCTGAAAATAGATAAAAAAGACCACA
>JAFGDW010000147.1 GCA_016931935.1 Candidatus Zhuqueibacterota bacterium
TTTCCACCTATGTTTTAATAGCGATTGTTAAGAAAAAATTGAAAATTGATGCACCACTTTACACTTTTTTACAAATTTTGAGTTTAACTGTGTTTGAAAAGACTCCTATTTTACAATTAGTTAGCGATAGTGATTACAAACTACCGCATACCCAAATCGCTAACCAATTGGAATTATTTAGCTAATATTGGGACAGTAGTGACTGAAATCATGAAAATACACTTTTATCTTGACATTTAAGATTTTATTTCTAAATTAGTAACACGCGCTATTTCGAGTTTACAGGAGAGCATATGGGGCACGTGAATGCCGTTCAGGATGTCAAGTTATTTGCGGGAATAACATTTCAGGATGAGCGGACGTTGGCGAACGTCCAACAGTTACTGGAACATCGATTTGGCGAGATCGATATGCAATCGCCAATATTTGATTTCACATTTACGACATATTATGCCGTTGAAATGGGGGCCGCACTACAGAAAGTCTTCTGGAGTTTTTCTCTGTTGATCCCTCCGGAAAAGCTGGTCGATGCCAAACTATTCAGTAATAATATCGAAGCAAGGTTTGCAACGCATGATGGCAAGCGCACGATAAACATCGATCCCGGGTATCTGTCCAATGGAAATATTGTTCTTGCAACCACAAAAAATTTTGCCCATCGTGTGTACCTTGGTAAGGGAATCTATGGTGATATGCACATGATTTTTAGGCACAATCAATTTCATCCGCTTGAATGGACCTATCCCGATTATAGTCAACCATTAGCAATGGATTTCTTTTTGAAAATCCGCGAAATATATCGAACAACAAGTAAAGGACGTAAATGAGCACCTCAATCAGTTATAAAGATGCCGGCGTGGATATCGCTGCCGGTGATGCATCTGTGAGTAAAATTGCCGCCCTGGCAAAATCAACTTTTTCCAAACATGTGTTGCGCAACATTGGGCATTTTGGTGCATTTTTCGAACTTGATCTGACTAAGTATAAAAATCCTGTCCTCGTTTCCAGTGTGGACGGCGTGGGTACCAAACTAAAAATCGCTTTTTTATCAGGTATTCATAATACTGTTGGTGAATGTTTGGTAAATCATTGTGTCAACGACATTATGACTTCAGGCGCTGATCCGCTTTATTTTATGGATTACATTGCGCTTGGCAAACTCGAAGGCAATGTACTGGAGCAAGTGATAGAAGGTCTGGCGCGCGGCTGCAAAAATAACGGCTGTGCATTGATCGGCGGCGAAACCGCGGAAATGCCAGATTTTTATCACCCAGGCGAATACGATATCTCCGGTACAATTGTTGGCGCTATTGAAAAAAATCACATCGTCGCCGGTGATAGTATCGAGGCTGGGGATAAGTTAATTGGATTGCCGTCGAATGGACTCCATACAAATGGATATTCCCTGGTACGGAAAATATTTTTTGACGTTCATAAATACCATGTAAATGATGCGGTCGCTGGTCTGGAATTGTCGCTGGGCGAAGAATTACTTCGAGTCCACAAATCGTATAAGACTGCCATCGAAGTTATGCGCGAACAACCATTTTTAAATGGCATGTCACACATCACCGGTGGTGGATTGATTGGTAATACGCGCCGTATTCTTCCGGAAAAATTTGATTTGAAAATTGATTGGTCCAGTTGGGAATGGCCAGCGATTTTTCGCGTAATTCGGCAATTGGGAAATGTTCAGGAAGATGAAATGCGCCGCGTCTTCAATCTGGGTATTGGCTATGTCTTTGTCGTCTCGGCCGACGCTGTCGATGCTACACTGACAGGGCTAACAAAAATAAACGAACAACCAATCGTTATTGGAGAAGTGATTGAGCGAGAATAAATCAAAAAAAGTAGCAGTATTGGGAGCCGGAAGCTGGGGCACTGCGCTTGCACTTGTTTTACAAGCTAACGGTAACAATGTAACCATGTGGGAATTTCGGCCTGAGGCCGCCGAACGACTTAAAACCGAACATGAAAATAAGGAATTCCTGCCTGGCGTTCCAATTCCCTCTGAAATTTATATTACCGGCGATTTGATCGAAACATGTACAAACAAAGATATTCTGGTTGTTGCGGTACCGTCCCATGTCGTGCGATCGGTTGCAGAAAAAATCGATAAAATTTCAATGGAAAATCCACCGATTGTCGTGAATGTGGCGAAAGGTATCGAAAATGACAGCCTAATGCGCATGTCGGAAGTTCTTAAATCCACCATCCATTGGATGACGGACGAATTGGAAGTCACACTCTCCGGACCCAGTCATGCTGAAGAAGTGAGTCGTAAGATTCCCACAGCAGTTGTCGTTGCTGGTAATAGCGGGCGATCTGCGGAAGTTGTACAGCAGGCATTCATGAATGAATATTTCCGAGTGTACACCAACGATGACGTGATTGGTGTTGAATTGGGGGGCGCGCTTAAAAATATTATTGCGATTGCTGCCGGAATTTGTGATGGCGCTGGTTTTGGTGATAATACAAAGGCGGCATTGCAACCCCGCGGACTCGCGGAAATTGCTCGGTTAGGTACAGCGCTCGGCGCAAAACCAGTAACATTTGCCGGTCTGTCTGGAATGGGGGACTTGATTGTGACGTGTATGAGCAGGCACAGCCGCAATCGATTCGTCGGGGAACAAATTGGCAAGGGGCGGAAACTGCCGGATATACTAAAAGACATGGTCATGGTTGCTGAAGGCGTGCGTACCACAAAATCCGCTTACGAATTGAGCAAGAAAGTCGGCGTGGATATGCCGATTACCGAGCAGGTTTATTTAAGTCTGTTTGAAGATAAAGATCCGTTTCAGGCCTTGCAGGAGTTAATGACCCGTGATCCCAAAAAGGAAGAGTTGGGATGAGCTGAAAAGAGAAAACGGAGAATGGAGAACGGAAAAAAGGTGAAGGGAGTGGTGAATGGAAAAGGAAAAAGAGAAAACGGATTATAGATAATGAAATTGGATTGGAAGTGTGATCGTATTGCATAAATTGATTTAAGGATAAATGAAACAAACCAAAAAGGAACGAGCATGAAGAACACAACCTACATCGATTCGATAGCTGAATTTAAAGACAAACAGGCAACCATCAGTGGATGGCTCTATAATATGCGTAAAGGCGGGAAACTGCGCTTTTTAATTGTTCGTGATGGCACCGGCACCATTCAGGCAGTCGTGTCGAAAACGGATGTGAATGAAGAAGTATTTGCGTTATGTGATGAGTTGACTCAGGAATCATCAATTCGTGTTACCGGAAAAGTCGTGGCCGATGAACGGGCGCCAAGTGGATTTGAAATGCAGGTGAGTCATTTGGAGCTTGTTAGTAAAGCGGATGAATATCCGATCAGTTTGAAAGAACACGGCACTGATTTTCTTATGGACAATCGGCACTTGTGGCTACGATCATCTCGTCAATTTGCCATTCTTCGAGTTCGGCATGAAATTATTGCCGCCTGCCGTGCATTTTTTGACGATCGCGGCTTCACGCTCGTGGATGCGCCGATTTTCACTCCGAATGCGTGTGAAGGTACAACCACATTATTTGAAACAGAGTATTTTGGCAGTAAAGCCTATCTTACTCAAAGCGGCCAGCTTTACCAGGAAGCCGGGGCGTTGGCATTCGGGAAAGCGTACTGCTTTGGCCCAACTTTCCGTGCTGAAAAATCCAAAACCCGCCGGCATTTAACCGAATTCTGGATGATCGAACCGGAAGTTGCCTTTTGCGATCTCGATGGCGATATGGACCTGGCGGAAGAATTCCTGGAATACGTGGTACAGCGTGTATTAAAAAATAAAGCCCGGGAATTGGCTACGCTTGAACGGGATGTTACGAAGCTGCAAAATGTAAAACGGCCGTTCCCCCGCATTAGTTACGATGAAGCAGTGGCGATTCTCAAAAAAGAAAATGTTGAATTTCAAGATGGGAATGATTTCGGTGGCACTGATGAAACCGTTATCTCTGAAAAGTTTGACCGACCGGTCATGGTTCACCGTTATCCGTCGGCGATTAAAGCGTTTTATATGAAAAACGATCCGACTGATTTTTCCAAAGCTCTGTGTGTGGATGTGTTGGCGCCCGAAGGTTATGGTGAAATTATCGGAGGCGGCCAACGTGAAGATGATTATGATACCCTGAAAAATAAAATTTTGCATCACAACCTACCACTTGAAGCATTTGAATGGTATTTGGACCTGCGAAGATACGGTTCCGTTCCACACGCCGGATTTGGCCTGGGCATCGAACGAACAGTTACCTGGTTATGCGGTCTTTCTCATGTCCGCGAGACGATCCCGTTTCCACGAATGATGCATCGGTTGCGACCGTAATTGAGAGCGGGTAATAGGGTGATCGGTTATCGGGTTATCGGTTATCAGGTTTTTAGACCGATCACTGATTACAGATGACTGATTACCTATGTTCCGATCTGTTCGTATAATACAGGATTAAATATGAACAAAGCAGCACACATAACAGTCACGGGCATCGTCCAGGGAGTCGGGTTTCGTTGGTTTGTGGAGCGTGGAGCCAAAAAACTGGGATTGTGCGGATATGTGAAAAACGTACCAAACGGTAATGTGGAAATCGATGTTGAAGGGGATGAAGGTCTGATAATAGAACTCATCCAGATGGTGAAAGTTGGGAATAGCCATTCGCGTGTCACAGGAGTCGATGTTACCTGGAAAGAATTCAAAGGAAAATATTCGACGTTTTTTATTCGATTTTAGGGAAATGATAGCATAGATTCTTTGCACGTCTTAATTTTCACATAAATGAACTGCGTCTAAACTGCATAGCAAACCTCTGAATTAAAGAAATGGAGAAAACGCAATGGAATCATTGAAAGCCCTTATTCGAACTGTTCCTGACTTTCCAAAAGCAGGCATCGGTTTTAAGGATATCACCACGCTAATAAAAAATGGTGATGCCTTTGCCGCCGCTATTGATGAAATGGCCAATCAGTTTGATCCAGATCGAGTCGATCTGATCATGGGAATCGAAGCGCGTGGATTTATTTTTGCATCTGCGATGGCATATAAATGGAACAAAGGCTTCATTCCTGTCAGAAAACCGGGAAAATTGCCAGCACAAACAAAACGTCTCGAGTACGATCTCGAATATGGCACGGATGCATTGGAGATTCACAAAGATGCAATTCAACCCGGCCAACGCGTTTTGGTTATTGATGATCTACTTGCAACCGGCGGTACAGTAGCGGCTGCGTGTCAACTCGTAGAACAGTTGGGAGGGGAAGTCGCCGGTGTTGGCTTCCTGATCGAATTAACGTTTCTGAACGGACGAGCAAAACTTGAGCAATACAAGCTATCTTCCCTGATAGAGTTCGATTCCGAATAAGAAAAACTGCTTGACTTTTTATCCTTTTGTTAATATATTGGCTGATAAGCTATTACCCGAAGTTATTAATCCAATATAATATAAGTAACAAATTAATATAGTCTAGGAGCAAAATTATAGTAATATTGTGATTTTGGAATTTTGGGTATTAACCATTTGTAAACTAAACAATAGAGAAGCCTATGCATAGAATACACGCGAAACGACCGATTATGATCGTCGCTATTATGCTGTTAATCATCTCTGCGCAGGCGTTGGCAGGGGGAAAGTGGTATAATTATTACGATGATGGCCTGGAACAAATGAAACAGCAACACTGGGCCAGAGCGATTGAAAATTTTCGGGAGGCAGTAAAAGTCAAACCAAGAGACATGCAACAGATTAAGACCTACGGCATGCATTTTATAGAGTATTTCCCACATCGTGAAATTGGCATCTGTCTCTATAATCTTGGCCAAATGGAAGAAGCAAAACGACAATTGACCCTTTCATTGCGGAATGAATACTCGTCCCGTGCTCAGGAATATATGGATAAAATTGGTGGAGGTGTTCAACCGCCGGCTCCCGAACCAGTTAAACCACTGGAGCGTCTGCGTGATAGAATTCAAACTCCGACAAAACCCGAACCCGAAGTCCCCCAACCGGTCGTTCCATCTGCTCCAACTGGTCAGGTAAAATTGGTGGGTGAACGAATGGGTTTGGCCATACTGCCGTTCTCTTCAAAAGGCCTCGGCGTGGAAATCCGCGATATTGATGTCACCGAACAGATGATGACCAGTTTTTACAATCTCAACCGTTTCAAATTATTTGAACGGACTCAATTAGAAAAAGTACTCCAGGAACAGCAATTGGGTATGACTGGCGTTATCGATGCATCAACCGCGGCAGAAATTGGAAAAGGCATTGGCGTAGATGCAATCGTATTGGGGAGTCTTTCCAGTACCGGACGAAACATTGCGCTGGATGTACGGCTGATTGACACCGAGACCGCCCAGATCATTACTGCCAAAGACGAAATGACGGATCGGGTTAGCATACAGGATTTAAAGGACATGGTTCAGCGTTTGGTGAGTAAAATCGGCGCTGACATTCCTCTGGTAGATGGCTATGTAATCAGCGTGGATGGTGACCAGCTTACGTTAGATCTCGGCCTTAATATAGGGATTAAAAAAGGGATGAAGTGCGTTGTGTATCGCGAAGGTCAGGAAATCATTCACCCGATTACCAAGCAGGTGTTGGGAAAACAAACCGAGGAACTGGGGCAAATAAAGCTGGTGCAGGTTTATCCGCAGTACTCGATTGGGAAAGTCATAAAAAGTGAGATTGGCATATTTGAGGTCGGGAATAAAGTAGTAACAAAATAAAATAGAAAAAGTAACGATGGTGGTCATGGCAACATGGGCACCATCTTCGTTTAGGGATAACAAAGTTACAATTCATTAATTTTAAAAGGAGATATACTATGTACAAAAAACTGATGGTTGCGGTTGCGGTACTATTATTATTTTCAAGTTCAACCTGGGCGGTCGATTTTAATATAATTGGCGCAGGTGCGCGGGCTCGGGGTATGGGTGGCGCATTTATCGGTCTGGCGGATGATGCAACTGCTGTCTCCTGGAATCCGGCAGGACTTATTCAATTGGAAACTCCCGAAGCCTCTGTTGTGGGTATGCTTGAAAGTCATAGCGAATCCGCAGATATTCCTGATTGGGATACGGATCCCTATAGTTATTCCCACTTCAATCTAAATTTCGCAAGCGCTGCTATTCCTCTTGCAGTCGGAAACAATAATATTGTCGCTGCAATTGCCTATCAACAGATGATCAATTTATATTATAAATATGAAACCGACATTTATACCGAAGAACAAACAGGTGGTGTAAATGCAATTACGCCTGCTGTGGGTGTTCAATTAACTCCGGCGTTATCTGTTGGCGCGTCACTTAATATATTTACCGGCAAGACAAATTATACAGAGGATGATCAGGGGTATGATCAAATTGAAAGTGAAGAAGCGTATTCCGGAACTAATTTTAATATTGGCGTAATGATGGATTTAAATCGCGCAAGTATCGGAGTTGTGTTCAAAACACCGTTTGATTTAAAAGGAGAAATGTCCGGAGATTATGGAACTTCCGAGTATATTTTAAAAATGCCAACAATGATTGGATTTGGTATTGCATATACAGCTAGTGAAAAACTAACGCTCGCTTTTGATTACGAGTCACGAAAATTTTCGAATAGTGAAGAGGAACGTGATGGTATAACGCAAGAACTTCAACTTGAAGATATAAATCAAGTCCGTGTTGGTATGGAGTATCTGATGATGTCCGGTAAAAGTATTGTACCATTACGTTTGGGATTTGCCACGGCCCCTACGCCAAATACAGATTCAAACGGTGATCAAATTACAGGTGTTAATTTAACCGCAGGTATAGGTATTATAATGGGCAACTTAAATCTGGACTTAGGTGCGGAATTCAATACGTATTCGTATGAATACCAATATAGCAGCACAACATACGATTATTCCGATAACTATTTTCGTTTTATAGTAGCTGGTGTCATTCATTTCAACCAATAAAGTTGAGCGACAATATAGTATTGAAAAGGCGAGGCCATTTAACCTCGCTTTTTTTTGTGTGTAGGCCATTTCATAAATTCCCATAGCCTTCATCCTGAGCCTGGCGAAGGACTCACCATGAAGCTAAACTAATAAAACCCTATATAGAATTGTGAAATGCTGTATAAGGTGGTGATTACAACAGATTGTAATGATTTATCCTTAATATTCCATTTGAATGCAATCGTGTTCTAAACAATTTTTGAAAATAAGCAAAAGTATCATAATTTCAATCTATTACATTGAAAATAAAAATTTACTTAATTGTGTTTCATGCCCGCAAGCCATGTCCAGTGTCTTAAGGAAGGCAAACTGGGTTTTCAGCGGGAATCAAGAAATATGTACCAATGGATACCCGAAAAAAACATTCGGGTATGACAATTCATAATATTTAGAGGAAAATATCCTAATCTTTTAATCTTTAGGAATATGCATGCCGAATACTATTGACTCTGATGTAAAAATGCAAAATTTCAATTACCCACAGAATTTTAAATCCGACGCCGAAATCCTTCTCCAAGCACCTCATGCACATTATAAATAATCACAAACGCTTTTGGATCTACCTCTTTGATGATATCGGTTAACAACGTTGTATCCTTTCGCGTAATTACAGTGTAAATAATCTCCCGCTCCTGATTGGTGTAAATTCCCCGGCCGTAAAATGCCGTTGCGCCCCGGTTGAGTGTGTCCATTATGGCTTCAGCAATTTCCTTGTATTTCGGAGAAATAATGATGGCGGCTTTGGCATAATCAGCGCCTTCAATAATAAAATCAATTAGCCGGGATGAGATGAACAGTAGAATAAATGCATACAGTGTTAGAGAGAGCGCTGGTTTCACCGTGGATAAACTTTTCGCGTGAATTACAAATCCTGCAAATGTAATCACAAAAAAATCGGTAAACATAATGGCCTGGCCGGTTTTCCATCCGTACCGTTTACGCATAATGGCTGCTACGATATCAGAACCGCCGGTGGTGCCACGAAATTTAAATATCACGCCAAGTCCGACGCCCAGCAAAACAGCGCCAAACAGCACTGCCAGAATAAAATCGTTCTGAAACATATTTTGGATGGATGGTGAGTTCTGAAGCTGGATCGATCGAAAGCCGGGAATGTTACCGCGGAAGAAGTCGATAAAAAATGAGCTCAATGTAAATCCAACAAACGTCCGTTTCCCAAATTGATTCCCCAGTTCACGGATTCCCCAGATATACAACGGAATGTTAATCAACCAGATCATTAATCCGACGGGTATTTTGTTGTTGGATAAATAATGAATTGTCATTGCCAGCCCACTAACACCGCCGGGTACGACTTTGGCATCAACCAAAAATACACCGATACCCAATGCCATAAGTATTGATCCCAATGTTATTGCGATATAGTCGCGGATACGTTGACGATTGCGCTTACTGATTCGAATCACAGTGGTCTCCTCCAACCGAATTTGAAAAACGGGATTTTGAAAGATTAATGTTTTAATAAATTGATGAATGCATTAAATGCATCAGATTGGCGAGAATATATTGAAAAATTAGTACAAAATCAAGATGAGTTTTCTAAAACGGGAGATTGATGATGGTGGTTTTTGTGAAATGATTTGTATGCAAGACGGCTGCTACGATTGCACAATAATCAACACAGAGTTCTTCCAGCAGTTAGAATGTATTTGAAAAATAATTATCACCCGATTAGCTACAGCAATTCAGCCACAATGAAAAAAATATCATCACGAATGTGTCCGGATGCATGGGCATCCAAATCTGCAAGAATCGCTTCGGGAACATCGGTAGGGGGGAGGTGAATGTGCGATTTAAGGGCGTTCTTAAAACCCGAAAGTCCCAACGGTTTTTTAGGTTCTTTTTCAATATCGATAATACCATCGGTGAACAGCGTTATCTTATCGCCCGGTGCAAGCGGGATGGTATCCTGAATAAATTCGTTAAGTGCTAATTTCTGAAATCCGATGATTGTGTTTTGGGATGACAACTCTTCAAGTTTACCGGTTTTTTTGTGCCACATTAATATTGCCGGATGAGCGCTACCGGAGTAGGTACAGGTCATTTCTTCGAGATCAATTTTACAGCTACACATGGTTAAAAACATCCCTGCCCTGTAAAAAATATCGATAATAAAATTGTTCAGATAAAATAAAATTTCATTTGGCGCCAAGCCTTCACGCACCAGTTTGCGAAGTTCACTACAAACCCGGTTCACTAACAGCGCCGCAGTAATTCCATGGCCGGTGACATCTACCAACGTTAAATAGAGCCAGCGGTGGGAGTCGTAATATATATCCGCAAAGTCTCCGCCAACATCGATCATTGGCAGATGTTTTATACCGATGTTGACACGCTCATTCTGAATCGCCTGGGGAACCAGGCTTTTCTGAACCTGTTGCGCCAGTTTCAAATCACGTTCCAGCATTGTGTGATAAGCTTCCAATTCCGCCTGTTGCTGCTCAATCTTAATTTTCATTTTGCGATGCAGCAGCGCTTGTTCCACCTTAAGTCGTAACTCGTCGATGTCAACTGGTTTGGATAGATATTCAAACGCTCCCGATTTCATGGCGCGAACGGCCGATTTAATGCTTCCATATCCCGTCAGGATCAGCACTTCAATATTCGGATCTTTGGCTTTGCTCGCTTTCAATACCTGAAGACCATTGACTTTGGGCATTTGCAGATCTGAGAGGATTAAATCGAAATTATTGTTTTCGATCAATTCTAGAGCAACCGCGCCGTTTTCAGCCAGCGTCAAATCGTGATCCATTTTAACAAGCACTTCTTTAAGAAGGAGGAGAATATTCTTTTCGTCATCAACCAGTAAAATTGACGCCATGGAACGGAAACCTTTCTAACTTGTACTAAAGCACTTTCACAATAATCATTGTAATGTCATCGCTTTGTGGCATTCCTTGAGTAAATTCCCGAATGCGCTGCTGGATAAAGTCCCGCATTTCATCAGTCGATGCATCCAGATGCGCCTTTATTACTTCTTCAATTCGATATTCTTCAAAATCTTCGTCACTTGCATTCTTGGCTTCAGAAATTCCGTCGGTGTACATTACTATCCAATCACCTGAAACAAGTGTTGTTGTCTCCTGGTCATAAGGCATATTGGGCAGCATACCTAATAATAACCCGCCTGTTTTTAACAACTCAAATGATCCATCCTGATGGAACAGATAGGGGGGATTGTGCCCGGCATTTACTGAAACAAGCTTACGTGTTTTTACATCCAGAATGCTGCAGAAGAACGTTATAAATTTATCGTACCCGGTATTTCGGTGAATGATATTATTAATTTTTGCAGTAATATCCTTTAACGGAAAAGCGGTGTCGACTGTGGCATGCAAACTGGCTTGCATATTTGCCATAAGCAGTGATGCCGGTATTCCCTTTCCCGATACATCGGCGATCGCCAGGCATACACGGCCGTCAGGCAGCACCATACAGTCGTAGTAATCACCGCCAACTTGTTGGCTGGGGATATTGATTGCGCTGATTTCAAATCCATCAATTGACGGACATAGTGCTGGCAACAAACCTTGTTGAATTTCCCGGGCAATTTCCAGTTCCTCTTCCATCCGCTGCTTTTCGATCATCTCTTCAAACAGCCGGGCGTTTTCCAGGCAAATCATCGCTTCGTTGCCTAGTGTGAACAGGAAATCCAGTTCATCCTGGTCGTAATCGGTTTTGGGGATTTTTTCCCCGACTCCAATAATACCACGGGTTTCATTGTGCAGTTGCATTGGCACAATCACCTGAATTCCCTCAGCAATCAGAAGTTGATGCCAGGGTTCTGGAGTGTCCAATCTATACAGATCGATTGTGTCTTTTGCATTTAACAGAGCTGCTTGTGTAATATCATCCTGAAAAATTGTCAGATCAGTTTGGGACCGGTGACCTTTGGAACTCACCAGTTCCATGCGACTATCATCTTTAAGAAATACCACGCATCGATTCACCATCATTTCGCCCATAATAGCATAGCTGAGCAGGTTAACTATTTTATCGGCGTCGAGGCTTGAATTGAGTTCTTTACCTATGTCAAAAAGAGTATTTAACTCCTGAACTTTTTTGTCGAGTTTTCGATTGACCTCCTGAAGTTGAAGTACCATCAGCGAGTTTTCAATAGCGGTAGCAGCCATATTGGATAGCGAACGAAGAAAATCCAATTCGGCTTGTATGTAAGCCTGGCCGGTTAGTTTTTTCCCAAATCCGACCAGTCCCAATACCTGATTCTGTCCTTTACGTATCGGAATGAGCAGGTCAATTTTCAAATTTTTAAAAAACTCTAGCTTTTCATCGTCGTCCTCAGAAATATCTTTAACAAAAGTTGGCTCTTCAAGTGTAAAATCGAATCGAATTTTTTGGCCGAGAAGATCGGTGTGTAATCCTCGATGGGTATTTACCGAATATATACCGGGTGATGACTGGAGAAGAACAATTCCTTTGCCGATCATCATTTTTCCCATCGGTGTCAGTAACAAATTATCTAATATGGAGGTAACATTCAGGGAGGAATTTAGAGTTTGACTTAATTCAAACAGCGAGTGAAGCTCCATTAATTTTTCGTCGAGCTTTCGGGCAACACTCTCATCTTGTTCGACATGCGTTTCATTTTCGATCATTTTCATATCATAGGAATGGTTTCTCAATTCGTGCGCATCAGACATATTTGACCAGTTTTACCTGGTTTTTAACACCGGGTTCAATTGTGAAATCAACTTCATCCATCAAACTTTTAATGAGATAGATACCAAGACCGCCCACACGCATCTGGGCGAGGTACTCTTTCATGTCCGGCGTTTTTATTTTGTTTATGTCAAAACCTTTACCGTGATCTGTAACAGAGACGGTAAATTTGTTTTTTTCAATTTCAACTGATATGATGATTGGCTTTTTATCTGTTTTTTTATAGGCATGTTTGATCACATTAGAGCATGCTTCATCAACTGCCAGTTCGATTTTATCGACATCGTCATTTTGAAAACCAGCTTTGCGAGCGAGATTGGAAATGAATTCCCTTATTACTTCCAGATTATCGGTTTGGCTGGGAATCTTTAGATGATATGTGGCCTTATTCTTTGGCAAATCTCTCACCACCTTTTATCATTAATATTATTTGAACTTTGCAATAGCATCTTCTTCAAGGTCAAGTATATCGTATAGACTTGGAAATCCCAGTAAATCGAATACGCGGAAAATTTTTGGTGTCATATTTGTGAGTTTTATGTCACCGGCGTTTTCGCGAATAGGTTCAATAAAGCCCATAAATACACCCAGACCTGCACTGCTTATATATGTCAGCTCACTAAAGTTTACGACGATTTTATACTTTTGTTCGTTCATTAAACTTTGTATCTCTTCTTCCAGTTTGGGTGCAGTATGGGCATCGAGGTACCCTTTGATGTTGAGTACCGCAATTTCGGAATCTTCTTTCCGGTTGACTTCAAACAATGCCATATAAGCTCCTCCTGCTCTAATATCATCGGTTCCATTCAATATACTCAATTGTTGCATTCATGTCAATAAAAAAATACACTTAGCTTGAATTAAGTACGATTGATTTTGTATTTGCTGTTCACCTTAGTTATCGAATTTCTGAATGAAAATTATACTTATTTTCTTCTTGATCTATCACAGTATTTTTATCACCAAAAGCGTCATATCATCATGCTGTGGAGTTTTGCCGACGAACGAATTTATTTTTTCATGTATGTAATTGACGAGTTCCTCAGCGGATGCCCGATGCTGGGATTGAATTATTTTGTGAAGTCTGTCTTCTCCAAATTCATCTTTTTGATTATTCATTGCTTCTGAAATTCCATCTGTATAGAGAATAAAAATATCACCAGTTCGAATTCCGATGGTTTGTTCCTCCATGTGATGATCGAATATATCAGAACCTGTCAATCCAAGTGCAATACCATCGGGGCACAAGTCTTCAATATTATCAAAAGCAATTGAGCGAATGATGACCGGATTGTGCCCGGCGCGAGTAAACGTAAACGTTTTTTCGCGAACATCAAAAATACCGTAAATCATACTTATGAATGTACCGCGTTCGACATTTTCATAGAATAACTCATTTAATCGTTTCATCACTTCACGGGGGGAGTTGTCACGGCGTGCCTGTGATTTTAAAAAGCCCTTGGCAAGTGTCATGTGAAAGGCTGCCGAAATCCCTTTTCCGGATACATCCCCGATAACAATGCCCAATTGATGTTCGTTTAAGCGGATGAAATCATAATAATCACCGCCAATTTCAGTCGCTGGTATACATAGGGTCGCAATATCCAATAGCGGAATTTCCGGAATCGTTTTCGGCAAAAAACTGATCTGGACCTTTCGGGCGATTTCCAGTTCACGTTTCATCCGTTCGCGTTCATTCATACGTGAAACATAGGGCGGTGTTAGATCGGACAGCAAATCGATATTCATTGCTCGCCGTAAACCAATCCAAACAATAATAATAAGACCAAGCAATGCAAGCCATGGTAACAATCCCTGCCAGAAATGGAACGTGGAGCCCCAATACAACATCGCCTGACTTTTGGAAAATACGGCAAAGCCGAGACTTCCCACAAGCAATGTGAGAACATCATAACGAATTAAAAACAGACAGAGTACGATTCCGATTAAGAAATTGTATATAATCCGGAGCTGTATCGGAAAAACCAACAGGTATTGATCACCCAAAAAATTAATTCCCCAAATGATGCTGGCAATAATGACGATTGCCCATTGACTGTCCAGGCGACGACGTAGAAACGATAACGTGAAAATCCGAAAAATAAATTCATTATAACATACTGCACTAAATGATGTCACAATAATCGATAACGCTGGTATTCCCAGTACTATGGATGTGATATTTTCATTTTCGATTGAATAAAATACACCTGTGAAATGTTGTACGATCCAATGATAGCACGCAAATATTCCAAGCAGAATAAATGTGAGGCCAATCCCTCTGGCCAGGCTTCGAGCGACCGAACGATTAAGAATCCGAATTCGGATAATTGCATCGTAACTGCGTAGTTTTTCCGGCCAGATATCCCGGCTGGTTGATTCGGCAGCTCCAATAATTGCCAGAAGCGAGAGTATTATAAAAGTTGGAATGAAAATGAGTGGAATAATAAATCCGGCCAATGTGTCATCGTTTGTCATTGTCCAGAAATTTAGAACAAAGCCAAAACCCGCGATAATTGAAAGTCTTAGTCCATTGCGAATGCTCACTTCATCCCGTCTGAGCCGTTGAACAATTATAAATGCAACAGCAATTGTATAAATGAGCATAAGTAAAACTTCCAAAATCGCAATGACATCATTTTCGGATTGTAGCTTATTAAGCTCTTCCGGCGGTATATATGAGTGATGATAGCGAATGATATGCGTTCCCTGAACCACAATTTCAATGCCGACTTTCATGCCCCACAGCGTTGAATCTGCGAGCCACTTGAATGTGTAGGTAGAATCCTGATAAATTTGTTGCAGTTCATAATTGGAAAATGACGGGCCAACAAATGTTTGTGCTGCGTCTTCGGCGATTTGCCTGGCATCAGCTTGGGCTGTGGTATCGGAAGATACTGTTATTTTTGACCAGTTGTCAAATTCAATTAATTTTCCATCCTGCGATAACCGCATTCGCAAATTACCCGTTATTTTTTGCAAGCCATCGGGCCCAATGGAGACTTCTACATCTTCCTGAGATTTGTCGACCGTATTAAATAGACCGGCGGATTTCCGGTAACTGACATTCCAAAAATAGACCGGGATATCATTTTGCATAATTTTTTGAGCTTCGGAAAAAGGAAAATGACTGGTTACATATTGCAATTTTTTTCCATCCTGATAAAATCCGATACGCGGTTTGTATTCCGTCGGTTCATATTTTAATTTATGCAAAATTGAGGATGAAGCCTGTAAAATATCCTGTTTCGATTCTAAAAGTTTTATGCTGGAATGTGGCGAAACATGTCGATACAAGACGATGAAACTTGCTAGTCCAATTATCGAAACAATAATTAACCACTTTTCCAGTACTCTATTGTTATTCTCCATTACTTGAAATATGCTCCTATTCAATAACGGCAATATAAAATATCAATTATCATTATAGATTATCGCTATCCCGGCGGGAAAATATAGGTTTTTCGAATTGCTGAATAAAATATTCCCTGATTGGGATATTCTTAGTACTCGCTGATTCCATGAGTCGGTGATCAGGCAGTCGTTTGTCGATTCATCAACCACAATACCGGTGGGTTTGAGTAAGCCACTCACTTCGACCTGGTGATTTCCGGCAAAATCATATCGTAACAATCGGGCAGAACCATCGGCAGCCAATCGATCGATAACCCATATGTCCCCGGTCACATTGTTTATTGCGATGTTGAGTGCATCGTTATATGAATCGTAAATAACAGCAATACTATCACCCCGTGAAGATAGTGCGATTACGCGCGAGCTGTCAGCGACCCAGCATTGTCCATTAGTGGTATTTACAGCGACAGCATTAGGTTTTTGAAATGTAGCTGAAGATGGTATTAATGTCAGGTCTGTTGTGATTAACTTTATAACATGCCTGGTTCCGGGATCAGCAATCCAGCAGTAGTGTCTACGATTGTCAATTGCTATTGATTCAGGTTGCTCAATGAAAGATGACTCGATTTCCTGGACCGGCGAAGGTAAGTCTGGACGAATTTGAATAATTTTACCGTTTGCATCGGCGATCCATGCTACATTTCGTGTTTCATCTAGTCCAATTGAAACAGGATCCCAAATCAACGAATGGGAATTATAGTACTGTAAATTGGACATCCCATATGTGTAAACATGTCCTAACAGTAAGTCAGTGTACCAGAGACTTTGATTTATCTGATTCCAGGCAATCGCCCATGGATAGCCATTTGCGGAAATGCTGGAAATTTCATGAGTACAGTCGTAACTCAATTTAATGAGTCGATAATTGTAGGCGTCAGTAATCCACACAACGGATGGCCCCGGGATTATCGACACTGTATCTGATAAAGGACTTTCGTAATTCGCTGTATATGCAGATATACGATAGGTATGGCGTTGGAAATAAGTGACACCCAAATCGGAATACTGTCGGCTTTTTCTTTCCACCGACTGTATCATTATGAAGGCACTATCATTTTCACGCTTACGGTAGATTTTATATCCTTCCAGATTATCGATTGCAATTGGTCTCCATGATAATGTGATTGAATTAAATTCGGAGTAAATGGATATTGATTGAATCTTACCTTTTGTTTCCGGATTTTGGGGATCAATTGGATTGAGGCGTTCCCGGTCGGAACAACGAATGAAGATAATGGAAAGTAAACATAAACTTAGAAATGAATATTTAGCTTGTATGATCATAAGGAATAATAGCAAAATGAAACACTGAAATCAAGCATTTTTAGAAATGAAACCAAAGGACGAATTGCAGAAATGCTAAATACTCGTGAACAATTATTCCGATGCCAAATATTCAATTTCTGCTACTGCTATTTTACGTGCAAAATGTATACTCCGGCACACAGTTCGTGTTCCGATACTTCGGAACGGCTCGATGCTGCAAGACGGCAAGCTCCATATACGTTCCCTG
Organism: Candidatus Zhuqueibacterota bacterium; assembly: GCA_016931935.1. Taxonomy (GTDB): domain Bacteria; phylum Zhuqueibacterota; class Zhuqueibacteria; order Thermofontimicrobiales; family Thiofontviventaceae; genus Thiofontivivens. Next base: position 17,598 of record JAFGDW010000147.1, read on the forward strand.
AGCTTGTCGAAGGGAACAGTTCGCGAACAGTTCAAGGTTAACAAGAACTATGAAAACGGTACTAACGTTTTTCTGTCATTATTTTAAATTGTCGGCGTGCGAACACAAACGTCGAATTACGATGTCCGGCGACATGGACGTTCGTATCTGGTTTATGAATTAGTGTACGTAACGATTTTGCAGGAAAGGATTCGTCAAATTCGCCTTCGACGTGGAAACAGTACAGGCCAATCTGCTTTTCTTCATTATCGAAAGGTAGCGGATCCGAACCAGCAATGGTTTTAAATCCCCTCTGCCTTGCATTTTCCATTAAAGTTGGCGTGGTCCACATCGTTGGTCGTAAAGAAGTATCACCAATAAATAGTTCTGTTGGCTGAAAATCATTGAGTAATTGTTCAACGACTTTGCCCCTCGAAAAGAACCACTTCCCCGGCGCCCAATTTATTGCAGCGATACCGTTTGCATTGTTTATGGATTCGACCACTCCCCGGGCAGGTAGAGTGCGATCTTGAATAAAATGATCGGTTGCGAGCGAAAGGACCTCCAAGTTTTCCGTAGTCACGACCTGACGACCTGCCAGAATGTATAATATCGGTACTTCATTCTCTTCAACGATCAACGTCTCCGGTTCCGTACCGCGTTTTAGAACCAAATCGCTTTGGTCGAAATCGATTGGAGCGCTATCAGCAGCTTCTTTGAAAAAATTACAATCGTAGCGCTCGACCAGCAACCACATTGGTACAATCGGATTTTTTGAATTTGTCGTCTTTTTTAGATTTTTAACACCAGTCAGAATTGCTTGTCGCAAATTATAATTTGGATAAATATGTATATGACCATCGATGATGTAATGGCGCTTTGAAGCCATGGTGATATCCTTTTTAAATTACAAAGAAATAAGCATAGTATACTAAATAATTGCAAAAAAATCAATTCATTATTTGTTAAATGTTATTAACAAAAAAAGCCCTGCGAGAACGATTCTGGCAGGGCTTTTGAAGAACATTTACTTTTCTATAGATCACGTTGTGTTGTAGCATTTGTATTTTTTGCCGGCGTTGTCGCTGCCTGTTTGACTATCTGCGTACCAAGCCCATGTTCTGCCAATTTTTCATTCAGGTACATATGGCGCACTCGTGTTTTCTTCACCCAGTCATTTTCGAGATTATTTTCAACCGCAAGAGTTTCATTGGTCTGATAGTACTTGACTGCTTCAGCCTGTAACGGAAGTACCCACTGTTTTTCAATCATATCCCAATAACTCTTCAAATCTTCTTCCGTAAGTCCTTCTGGGGCAGGTGAATTCATAATATCCTTGCAGAATTCTTCATATGCAAATCCAATCGTAAAAAAGGAAGCGGTTGTCCAATCTGCCACGTTATATTTCGCAACCGATACAAATTGCTCCAGCATTCGGTTGAAAGCACTCTGTTTCTTTTTAAGGTTGATTTGGAACGGTGGTTCCAGTTTTATCGCTGTAAATTCTTTATGCCGAATATCTCCCAATCGATATAGCGATTGCGCCACAAGATATTCATCAGCGTACTTGCCTTCATTCATGAACTGCTGATAGGTTTGTTCGACACGGGCATAAGCGTTAATCGCTTGCATTGAACTACCACTTTGTTCGTATGCAGAAGCCACTTTAAATAAACACTCGAAATATCGATCGTCATTCGGGAACTGGTACATAAAGTCATTGAAAGTCTGAATAACAGTCGCCCATGCTTTTGCGTTCTCGTAGCAAAGTCCGGAATTATAAATTGCGCTGGCAGCTTTATCTCTGTCCTGCGTTACTCTTGCGAGATCAGCATAGTTTTTAGCTGCAAGGAACCATTGTGTCAATTGTTCTCTCAAAGTAGCTGCATTAAATAACGCTGGCTCCAGACTTTCTGAATTTGGAAATCGCTTTGCAAACAATTCAAAATTGCTAGCAGCGCGTTGTTGTTGGCCAGCTTTTTGATATTGCGTTGCGGATTCAAACAAAGCTGCCTCAGCAATTTCATCGTCGACTGCATTTCTGGCGGTCTTTTCAAACTCGATGGCGGCGCGGCTGGCATTGCCATCATCCTTTAACGTTTCTGCGACTTTATAGCTGGCAGTCGCGAGCATTGTTTTGGTTTTTTCTATCAATTCAGTTGAATCAGGATATTCCTTCATCAAAACTGCATACCATTTCTGAGCATCGCGGAATTTGTTTTGTTTGAAATTAGTTGTTGCTTTCATGTTAAGCGCGGTAGCATAATACTTTTGTCCGACATTGTATTTGACAATCGTTGCCAGAATTGAATTGAGATGTTTTTCAGCAAGTTGCTCCTGATCGGCGCCAATAAAAGTCTCGGCTAATTTCAAGCGTAGTTCTACCGATTTCTCTGACTGGGGAAACCACTCAACAAAATCACGGATGGCTTGAATTGCTTTTTTTTGATGTTTATTCGTCACCGGGATGACATAATACATATCGCCTTGTGACCAAAGTAGAGTGTCGGCCTTAGTATCGTTCGATTCATTCTGGATAATATCATAACTCACAATCCGGTTGTACGCCGCATCTTCACGCAAATCACTTTTAGTATAGTTTTTTGCAGTAAACATGTACGATACCGCAGCAGATTCATAATCTTTCAGTTGATAATAACTTTCGGCTAAATAGAACGCTGCGTGATCGGCACGATCATCCTTGGGAAATGTACGAATAAAGTTTTTATACGAAAGTAATGATTGTTCAAAATTCTGAGCATTAAACAAACTGTCGGCAGTATTTAACAATGGAGTTGCTATCTTCATATCTATTTGCTGAATATAATCGGCCACCATAACAAGCTTTTCCTTGCCGGGATGCTGTTTTGCCCATTCACTATGAGGCCCATACAGTTTTTTAATCATGTTTCGAACGTCAACTGCTTTGACCATATTGCCGAGTTTATCCAGACACAAAAAGATTTCAAATTGAACCTGTGGCGCATTTTCGTACATCGGGTAGAGTTTCAACGTTTTATTGTAAGTGGAAATTGCATCCTCCCAAAAATCACGATCGGCTTGTACGTTGGCCATTTTATGGATGATATTTGGTATGTACTTTGATTCGCCCATACTCTTCATGAACCGAATTCCAAGATTCACTCCACCATAATCAATAAAACTGGTAGCCAGATATTCAATTGCTTCGTCAGTCAGCTCCGCCTGGGATTTCCCAAGTAATTCCGTGTCAAGTGCATTGAGAAGTTGAATATCGCTCAATAAATAGTAAAATGAGCTGATAGCCTGGGGATAATCATTCATCAAATAGTAGCTCCACGCTTTTTTGTAAAGCGCCATTGAGAAAAACGGGCTATCCCATTGTTCTAATATTCGATTGTAAATTAACAGGGCTTTATCGAAAGCTTGTTCATCAAAGTAGCACTCTGCGAGACGAAATGATACCTCAGGAATATAGGCACTATCCGGATACTGGCTTAGTAATTCCATGAAATACGCTTTTGCTGAATCGCGTTTACCGGTTTCGAATAAACAAACACCCGCCCGGTAAAGTACTTTATCACGGAATGGTACATCCGGATAATCCCGAATGATTCGTTGATTAATATCGATTGTCTTTTGATATGTCAGAAGCGGCTCATTCGGTTCTTTGAAACGTGTTGAATCCTTTTCAAAAAGTTGAAGTTTTCGGTCATATTTTTCAAGGTCCAGATTGAACTGAAGCTTGGCCTTACGCAGCTCCCATTCGGATAAATTAAAAAGTAGTTCGGGCAGGAAAGATGAATCAGCAAATGCTTTTACAGCACCGGTAGCGCAGGTCGTTGCTTTTTCCACTTTTTTAAATTCCTGGACCAAAACACGTAAAGATTCTTCTTCTTGTTTCGGATTTTTTGCCTGTTGTTTATTCGTAACGTCGGATAAAAGTGGTGACGTTGCAAACAGCAAAACCAGCAATGCATAACAGCATGCGGTTCTTAAACAAAGATGTTGGATCATAGCAGCCTCCGAAGTTGTAATGTTACCAGAACCTCAGAACGTACAAAACCCAATGTTGCTCGGGAGGCACGGTCGAATTGAATTAAAAATAAATACTAATAGAAATCAAAATGCTGAAAATATAATAAACAAATAATATTAGAATGTCAAGAACTAATTTTGACCAAAATTTCAATATGTTGGAATTGATTTCAAAAATGAAATTCATAACAACGCGAGACGTTGAACGTGAAATGTAAGACGAAAGAAACGAAATACTTTAATACTTTTTTATTTGAAAATTCACCTTTCACGAAAATAGTTGGATTTTGCCAGAACATGAATGTTAAAGAATAGCTAGAATAATTAAGTTTTTTGAAGTAATAGCAGAACAGTCGAAGTCAATAACGGATGATAAATTTGGGAATTCTTTCTTCACAACTCGTTGAATGGAACATAGATGATTATTCAATAGTTTTAAACATCGCTGACCGAATATTCACAACTTTTTCATTGCGTTTCAGGAGCAATTTATTTATATTTGAATCGATTATGAAATTATTTCCAATTTCAAAGGAGTCCAGCGAATGAAATCATATTTTTTTATGTGTATTGCAGGATTGTTAATTATGGGCTGCGGCGGCGCCAAGCAACAAACAGTGAATACGGATACAACTCCTCCGGAGCGTCGTCAAGGTAAAATTTTAGAAGATTTTGATCCGTTAACTTTAAATGATGAAGACTTGACAATAAAATCGACGCGTTCGGTGGAAGCGAAAAGTGATTATGATGATTCGTTTCTCCCGGATATGGATTCGGAGCAGACTGGGGCGACGGAGTCAGATGGGTATCGTGTGCAGATTTGTGCAGTATCGGTGGAAGATACCGCCCGCAACATCCAGCGTGATGCGATTTTAAAGTTGAATGAGAATGTGTATTTAAAGTTTGACAGTCCGTATTACAAGGTGAGAATTGGAGATTGCAAAACGCGTTATGAGGCCGAACAACTGCAACGGTTGGCGATTCAAAAAGGATTTAATGAAGCATGGGTTGTCAAAACGACGATACAATTGAAACCACATGAGGAAAAAGAAGACACTACGAATTTGGTACCAACTCAACCATAGTACAAAATATATTGATAATATGAAAATGCCCTTACTTGTTGAATAGAAGTGAGGGCATTGTTATTTAGTGCATGTCCAAAACATTATCATAATTCAGTGTTGGCAAGGGGAAAATATTCGTGAATTTTATATTTAAAACTTCTGGATATGAGACTGTTACATAGTGAATGCTTCAATTGATCAGAATTTTTCTTTCAATGATTAGTTGTCTGAAGTATTTTTCAAAACTTCAAAATAACCCTGCGGATGAGCGCATGCCGGGCAGACTGGCGGCGGTTCTGTCCCTGTGTAAATGTATCCGCACTTCCTGCAGCGCCATTTGACTGATTCGGAGCGTTTAAATGTACTGTCGTTTTCAATCCTTCTTAAAAATTGTGTAAACGTATTAGCGTGATAGCGTTCAGCAGATGCAATAGCCTCAAAAACCACGGCAATAGTTTCAAAACCTTCGTCGCGAGCGACTTTGGCGAAATCGGGGTACATGGTTTCGTATTCATACTGTTCACCGGCAATGGCATTTTTCAGATTTTCGATGGTGGAACCGATTTGTTCCGCTTCCAGTGACAGAGTCACTTCAACCGAGCCTCCTTCAAGAAATTTGTAAAGCCGTTTTGCGTGCGCTCGTTCATGATCTTCCACTTCAGTCAGGAAAGCGGATAATTCTACGTAGCCATCCTTTTTTGCCTGAGCTGAATAGAAATTGTATCGATTGCGGGCAGCGGATTCGCCTAAAAATGCTGTAACAACGTTCGCCTCGGTCTGTGTTCCCTGAATGCTTTTCATGATGCTTATTCTCCCTTATTCCGGCCAAAATTGGTTATCGTACCAAATGTTTTCCAGTAATTCTTTGTCGATGTCAGCCAGTAATTTTACATGCCCCTTTTCCCAGGTCGCGAGCCAGTCAAACAATTTTTGTTCGAGGGGATCTGTTGCCTTCTGCGCCTGTTCGGAATAGAACTGGACGGCTTTTTCTTCCATTGCCATTGCAGCGGAAATGGCAGCAGCCTCATAGCTGGCAGCGGTAATTTGCTTCTGCACATCTTGTGTCAGAATCGATGGATCGAATGATTGGGGTTTGGTTTCGTACTGAGGTGCCTCAAATGTGCCATCTTCCTGCAATTTTTTATAGTGTTTGCTGAGCATGTTGATATGTTCATCTTCTTCTTTCACCATCATGTCAAACACTTTTTTAATTGCTTCGCTTTTTGTCGATTTGGCTACCTGTGCATAGAACGTTCTTCCACGCTTTTCCATCAGGATTGCACCTTTAACGATATTGACGGCTCGGTCATTGGACATGACTGACTCCTTTTATGAATTATAAATAAGTGGCATATTTTTAAACATATTTTTAACGAATAGATTTCAACTGGGACTACTCAATCTATTTCCACCTCGGGCGTCAGTTTTAAGAAACTCACCAAATGTTCCGGCTCCAGTCGATAATTGCTTCCGACTCCCTGAAAAAATCCATGCGCCTTGATGAGATGAATATTCAACTGTGAAAATACAATTGATTCCCCGGTAGATTCCCGGATCACGGTGACTTGCACTTTATCATGCACGCCGGGATCAGCGAACGGGCATGGCAGCACGCCTTTAGTCCATGTGCTGCGGACATTAAAATCATCTATTGTTACGCTTGATTCCATGGCAGCCTTTGCGGTATCGAGCAAAATTTGTAATTTATCCGCGATCTGTTCGGTGCTGATATTTAACCGCGCCAGTATAACAGCATCTGCATGAATGATCTCATGCAAATGTCGCGTATCGGTTCCTAAAAATCCTGCTTGTGTAATGTGCCCCGGTTGAAAATTTACCAGGATTTGCTTTTCATCTGGTGTTTGTTTCATAATTCTATTCGAAAATTTTGATGGTAAGACACTCAAGTTTAAAATTTATGGTTTATTATACGTAACTATCAGTTGGGCATGGATTTAGCCGTCGGCTGATTCCGCTCAAAGCGGGACGACAAACAAGCAATATTGTGTAGTAGTGTTGCTCCGCCTTAGGGGATCATGCCAACGGCAGATGCGCCTTCGGAGCACTCAGGCAACGCCCTGCCTGAAGAGGTACTATTGTGCAAAATTTGCATCCCAACTTTTTCCCGACATTTTAAGAAAACGGATCGAAGAAAATCCGATCTTCGGTGATGCCATATTTATTCAATATAATGATACATGCATGAATCATACCCGGGCTGCCGCACAAATAAGCGTGCGCGTTGGACATATCGCGTTCGCGAATATAGTTGGCCAACGGTTGGGTAATCAATCCTGTTTCGCCGTCCCAATTATCATCAGGGGCTGGTTCGGACAACGCCGGAACAAACGTGAAATCCGCGAGTTCCTGTTCCAGCGCTTTCATCTCATCGATATAAAACAGATCACGTTTTGAAACAGCGCCAAAGAAGTAGGTAACTTTTCGTTTAACACCACGATTTTTCATATCATGCAATATCGGCACAAATGGCGCCATACCAGAGCCGCCAGCGATCATGATCATTTCACCATCGCCATCACGAACATAAAAATCGCCCATGGGGCCAACCAGCTTAACGCGTTGTTGTTCGGACACATGCTGATGTACCCACGTTGTACAAATGCCATCCGGTACCAGGCGGATCATCAGATCAATATACGATTTTTCGGTATGTGGAGAGGCGATCGAATAGGCACGCGATATACTTTCTTTGACATCGCCGTATGGTTCGGTGTACACTTGAATATATTGACCCGGCTTAAATGAAATTTCATTCGGATCGTCCAATTCGAATCGTACCAGTTTTATATCGTATGTTAGGTCACGAATCGATGTAATAGTTGATTTGAATTCCTTAATATTAAACAGTTCTTCAGGAATTTCAATCCGAAAATCCTGCTTGACTTTAACCTGACACGCCAGTCGGATATTGTTTTTTACATCATCTGGCGTTAACATTGGCGCTTCGGTTGGGAGAACCGGACCGGCGCCTTCCACAACTTTACATTTGCAATAAGCACATGTGCCGCGGCCACCACATGCTGAAGGCAGGAAAATCTTTTCCGAGCCCAACGTGGTTAGCAAAGTTGAGCCACCCTGTACAATTAATTCTTTATCATCATTGATAGTAACTTTACATTCGCCGTAATTCGCCAGGAATCGTTCGGCAATAACCAACAGTACAGCCAACAAACCACTGATACCTGAAAGGGCGAATACGGTCGTTAGAATATTCGGTGTCATGCGAGTGTCTTTCAGTATTATTGTATTTGAACCATACCGGCAAATCCGATAAACGCCATTGCCATAATTCCCGAAATAATGAGCGCAATCCCGGCGCCTTGCAGCGCCGGTGGAATTCGTTTTTCATTTAATCGCTGTCGGATGCCGGCCATTGATAGAATTGCCAGAGTCCAGCCCAGGCCACTACCAAGCCCAAACATTACGCTTTGAATGAAGGAATAATTACGAATTACCATGAACAGGGAAACTCCGAGAATTGCACAATTTACGGTGATCAACGGCAGAAAGATGCCCAGATTGATATAAAGCACTTCGGAAACACGTTCAATTACCATTTCAATGAGTTGAACTGCGGCTGCGATAACAATAATAAACGCGATATAGCGCAGATACTCGATATGTAATGGTTCCAGAATGTAATCGAACACCACATAGTTTAAAGCTGAGGTGACCGTAAGTACAAACGTAACAGCAAGTCCCAGCCCCAGCGATGTTTTCACCTGGGATGATACGGATAAAAACGAACACATGCCCAGAAAATATGTCAACAGGATATTCCCTGTAAAAATCGATGCGAAAAAAATGACCCAGGGGGATAAATGTTCCATGAGATGTCCTTCAGATTGTTATTATAGTATTACGTATGAACTTTTGCCACTGTCAAGTTTCCAGATTGAAATAAGGAAAGATTGGACTTAGCAGTCTGTCTATCTTAACACAAAAATATAAGCAAACTGGACACGGCAATTTTGTGCAAAAATGTCAGATGAAAACGAAATAATCATTGCTAAACAAGATGAAACGTGAAAGGTGAAATATCAAACGTAATAAAGACTAAAATTAGATTTTTTACGTCTCACTTTTCATCCCGCTATTGGCGGGAACGTCTCACTTGCGCTTTAGCGCGTTAGGAATTGTGTTGAATTTTGGTTGCTGCCAAATTGTTGGCGATCCAAATAAAAAGCGCCAGCATGAAAAAACCGCCCGGCGCCATTATCATGAACGCCCATTGCACCCAGCCATCACTCACGCCGATGCTGTGCATCAATGGGTCCATTACCTGAAAACCGAAAATCGTTCCGAAGCCAAGCAGCTCACGAATAAATGCAATCACCAGAATAATCCAGGTGTAGCCCAGCCCGGACATAATGCCATCGAAAAACGCCGGCCCTGGTTTGTTGGATGAGGCAAATGCCTCAAGCCGGCCCATGATGATGCAATTTGTGATGATCAGGCCAACATACGGCCCCAGCGCTTTGCTGATGTTGGGGACATATGCTTTCAAAACAATATCAACAATCACCACAAAGCTGGCAATGACCAGGGTCTGCACCATCATACGTACACGATTCGGGATAATATTGCGCATTAATGAAATTGTAAGTGCCGAAAATGCCGTTACAAACGTTAGCCCTAGTCCCATGATTAATGTGTTAATGAATATATTGGTAACTGCCAGGGTTGAGCAGATGCCCAAAATCTGTACAGTCACGGGATTGTTTTTCCAAAGATCATCTTTAATTATATCGTTTAATTTTGCCTGTGCCATAAATGCCTCAGTCGCAGAATTATTAATTAGCTTGTGAAATTAATTCCCGAATATCATCGTGATGCGCCCGGATGGTTGTTACGTAGAATTTTAAATCTGAATTTACCATTTTCAGAACGCCGGTGACTGTTTGTGTCGCACCGGTAATCGTCTGAAAGCTGTTTGTCTGGTCTTCTATATTTGATTTTTGCTTGCGTTGCACCATTATAATCGGAGCGTGAGCTCCGGTCAAAATTTTTGAAATATCCAGATTCCGGAAAAAATACTTAAATTCCTGCTCCAGAATGCGCGCGCCCAATCCGGGAGTTTCCACCTGTTCGGTGAAATCGATGCCAACCATGTGTTGCAATGATGAATCAATCACAGCAAATGCAGTAATTGTACCCCACAATCCTTTACCTTTGAGCGGAAATCCATAAGCAATCGGATGATCATCGGACGAAATTTGCACGTCGATTATTATTGAATCGGTAACTCCCAACAAACTTCCTTCCAATAGTGATTTTTGTTCCTGTGAAAGCTGAAGTGTTACCGGACGAATATTTTGTTTCATCGCTTGAAGTACGGCGTCTTTATTCCAGGGGATATCATCGGTTGTATTGGTCAGTGACAAATTGCGGTCGGTAAATCCTTTCGGAAAAATATCGAATGCATATAAAATGGACTTGTACCGATCCACCTGCAAATTCTGCTCGATCGCTGCACGCGTCACCTCATTGACAAATGCCAGCGCTGCGATAAATATTACGGTGATTATGATCATGAATGTAATGGTATAAATGCCTTTTTTCATGGCGAAATTTCCATTTTAACTAAAATATCGAATTTTACAGACGACATGACATGCCGAAGATAATATATACAGCTTCAATACATGTACAATTGGTTTGATCACATCGTTATTATCTCAATGACAATTTCTTATGAAGACTTTTTTGCGATGATCGCGATTTCTTTACTGTCCGATTTTAATTGGGAACCAGCTAAATCTGAATATAAATATTCGATGTCAAAATTATTTTCTTTGAATTCTGCTATCAGAGATTCGGTACTGAAATATTGCAACCAATTGTAAACGACTCGCGTTTTGCTTTTCTCAACTATCGTAAACTTGTCGAGAATTACTTTTTCATCGTCGTATTTGAATGTGTTCAAAAAGCCATAATATTTTTCCGGCGACCAAAATCCATCGAGCAAATCGACTTCATACATCGCCTGCTCAGTACTCTGATTAAATGATTCAAGTGAGTAAACATCGAGTAAAATAGCGCCGTTTGGTTTTAAAAGTTTATGAAATTTTTGCAGCAACGTTTTCCGCTGTGTGGGACTCAATGCACAAAAATCGCACATTATCATTATAATTAAATCAAATTTTTTATCGGTTTTAAATGTAAGATAATTATGCAACACATAATCAATTTCTAAATTCTTTTCCCTGGCTACATTCTTTGCATAATTAATTGAGCGTTCCGAGAAATCTATCCCTGTTACGTTCGCGCCTTGTTCGCCAAAAAGAGTTGTATATAGACCGGGTCCACAACCAAAGTCAATAATATTAGTTTTATCTCCGAGGTTGAAATAAGACGAAATCCAGTTTACGGATTCAATAATAAATTTTCTATTTCGGGATGATACATCAATTGTTTCATTCAAATGAAACTCCAGCATTTTGGCTGACGTGTGTTCATTTGTCCATAACTCATCCGCTGTATAATATTGAAATGGTTCGGGACGTGTATTTATTTGTTCTAATGTTGAAAACATGGAAGTACTTTCACTGTTGTATTTCAGATAATCTTATTCGAACTCGGTCTCTGTCATTCGGAAAAATGATACGATACTATTTTACTTTAAATAAACCTGAATTTTTATAATGAACAATTCTTGCTAATTAGCCTGACTTGGCTTTTTTGATTGCCGTACATTATTTACCGCATAATCGATAATCGGCCCAAACATGTTAGCCAGCAATATTGCGAACATTACGCCGCCTGCAAATAGGGAAAATGTACGGATCAGCACAGTTAGCATGCCGGCGAGAATGCCATATATCCAGCGTCCGATATCCGTTCGGGCAGCGGAAATTGGATCGGTGATCATATAAAATCCACCGAACAGCACGCCACCAGCGAGCAGGGCAAATAATGGATCGGCAGCTTTTTCCGGTACCGCCAGGTATAAGGCTGTTTGCATAATCAGAAATCCACTGAAGAAGCTGACAACCAGCCGCCAGTTTGCCGCCTTTTTGTAGATAATATAAATTCCACCAATCATAATTAAGAGCGCTGACGTTTCACCGATGGAACCACCTCCGATGCGCGTCAATTCGCCCAACTTCTCGAATTGGCCGAAAATATTTCCCAGAAACAATTGCAAGTAACCTGGCAACGAAGTTGCACCATCCCGGAACGCGCTAAGCGGAGTTGCGGATGTAATTGTCGCAATTGAATCATCCATTGGCAGGAAATGCCAGTGCACAAAACCGCCGGGAAATTGTGAAAAATCAGCCGCCGGGAGCCACATAGTGGTCATGTGCATCGGAAATGTAATGTACACAAAACCACGGCCGACCAGTGCCGGATTGAATACATTGTTGCCGAATCCGCCGAACGCCATTTTGCCAAATGTGATGCCAAAAATAGCTCCCAAAATCACCATATAAAACGGTAATGTTGGTGGTAATGTGAGGCCGTACAATACGGCTGTCACAAAAACAGCTTCACTCACTTTTCCCTTTTTACCGCGAACGAACAACCATTCAGTCGACACACAGGTAATTACGGAAATGAGTACAATCGCCAGGCTGATCCAACCAAAAAAATAAATCGCGCCGATGATTACCGGGAAAAGGGAATAAACCACCGTACGCATAACTTTCTGTTTTTGAAATTCTATCGTAAACGCTGTCATTAATCACCTAATATTTTAGTCCGGAGATTCGATTCAATCTGTTTTAATGTCTGTGTTTCCGGAATATATTGAACCTTTACCAGTGGAAGCATGTCGAATCCGCAATCCTGGAGAACACCATCAATTTGATCGATACTCTGACCACCCCATCCGTATGAGCCAAACGCCATCCCGATCCGGTTTTGCGGAGCCAGGCCTTTTAGATATGTCAGAAATCCAGCCACTGTTGGGAGCATATTATTGTTTAATGTTGGGGAACCCACACAGATGTATTTCGCAGTTAAGGTTTCGGTCATAATATCGGAAATATGATTTTTTTGCAAATGAAACATACTTGTGCGTATATGCGAAGTTTCAAATCCAAACCGAAGTGCATCAGCAATTTGTGCAGTCGAACCCCACATCGAATCATATATTATCAGCGCCCGTGATTCAGTTTCATTGGCTGACCATTGATGGTAGGCGGTCAAAATCTCCTTTAAATGTTTTCTCCAGATAATTCCGTGACTGGGCGCGACAATATCAATAGCCAATTCTGCAACTGCATCCAATGCCTTTTTTACGATGGTACCGTACGGTAATACAATATTGGCGTAATATTTTCGCGCCTCATCCATTATTGTTGTAAAGGGATATTCATCATCAAATCGTTCACTCGAAGCTATGTGCTGCCCGAATGCATCGTTGGAAAACAGCAAATGTTCTTTTTCCAGATAGCACACCATACTATCGGGCCAGTGAACCATTGGCGTCAGCACAAATTTTAATTGATATTTCCCCAGCGATATTTCTTCACCCGATTTTACTATTCTTGTGTTCCAGTCTGTCCGGTAGTGTTTTTGTAATCCTTTGGCGCCCTGAGGTGATGTTAGTATGGTAGCGGTTGGCGCCAGTTTCATAATGGCCGGCAATGCGCCGGAATGGTCCATTTCCACGTGATTACAGACGATATACTTAATGTCAGCAGGATCAACAACAGACTTGATTCGCTCAATCATTTCATGAGAGAATGGCGCTTTTACCGTATCGATGAGTGTGATATTTTCGTCTTGAATGAGATAGGAATTATAGGACGAGCCACGTTGTGTTAAATAACCGTGGAAATTACGTAAATCCCAGTCGACGACCCCCACCCAATATATGAATTCTTTCAGTAAAATTGGTTCCATGTCCGGTTTTCCGTTCCTGTATCAATTCGGTTAGTATAATTTTGTGAAAATAACAATGATGTCTCAATCAGTTAATATTGCTGAGTGAACATCAAGAAGAAGTGTTCTGACTGAATATAGACAAACTTAAACTTTGACTTTAGTAAAATGTTTCTTCGTTTTTAATGAAATGAATGTCAGGGAGTGTTGAAGATTGCTTAAATATAATTGATTAAATGGGTAAAATCAAGGGATTTTTGGGAGATAGTATGTGTTGTTAAAAGATAAGCCGCAGCATTAATACTACGGCTTTTCCATGAGAGATTTTTTTGTAAATCTTATTGTAAAATCATCATTTTCTGATTAAATACCTGATTATCAACAAGCATCCGACACAGATAAATACCACCGGCGACCTGTCTTCCCACTGCATCACGACCGTCCCAGGATATTTGGTGAACGCCTGCGCGTTCGAACTCTGTTTTCAGAACGCGTACTTGCTGACCGAGCGTGTTAAAGATGACCAGTTGCACATCCGCATCTTTCTTAAGATGATAAGTGATATGGGTTTGACTGTTGCTTGCCGAAAATGGATTCGGATGATTCGGTAGCAATGCAAATTTATCGGGCGTTTCGGCGTCGGCTTGATCTTCCACCGCAATCCAACTTCCGGTTGCAACATGAATAACTCCGACTTCATTGCTTTCGGCGAAGAGCGCATCCTTGGAAAACGCATACACTTTCCAGTAATAGGTGCCTGCTTCGACTCTTTCTCTGATTTTCGGCAATGTCAATGATGTTTCATCTGTTATAATTGGAGTTGTAAAAAGTTTGCTTGCATCCTGGAAATTAGGATCGCTACTTAAATAGAATTGATATTGTGGCGATTCGGCTTCATCCGGATCAACGGATTCTTCCCAACTGAACTCGGCATTTTCCGGCCAGAAAAAGAAGGTGACTTCGGGATCATGCAAAGAAAACGGCTTTGGCGCGTCTTTCACGCTAACAACGGTTATTGCCCAGTCGGCTTCGTCAAATCCACCGGCGTCATCAGTGACTCGCAGTTTTACTGTTTCAGCGCCGTTCCAATCCTGTTTGGCGCTAATATCCATCGTCTGACTGGAATTGTTGATTGTCCAGGTAATATTTGTATTGTTACGAATTTCAAACGTCAACGCCGCTGGTCCGGTATCGGGATCGGTCACTTTTTCCAGAAGTGTCGCCAACGGCATGCTATATGTTTCGTCTTCATTAAACGAAATTGCATCGACCGGTGCCAGGGTTGGTTCAACATTATTCAATCGGACAGTAAATGCTACTGTTGTATTATCGGTGATTCCCCGTGGATTGGTAGCAACAAACGTAATGTTTTCAGTGCCCAGCCAGTCAGGATTCAACGGGGCTACAGTTGCAGCACGTGAGGCGATATTTACGGAAAGATTGACATTTCCCTGATATGTCCAGGTAATTTGGTTGTCCGGGAAGTCGAGATCTGTCACATAATTGTCAAGCTGGATTTGTGAGAACGCAGTTCCTTGATTTACGGATTGATCAGGGATATCATCGACTCGTAGGGAATCAAGATATTGCTGTTCATGACGGACAGTGACTGACCATGTCGTTTCATCCGTACCACCGGAACCATCAGAAACACGAACTGTCAGAACCTCTGTTCCATTCCACCCGAATTGTGGATAGATGAAATATTTTTTTGCGATGATATCAACAAGCCAGGTCAAATGATTATTGTTCCGGATTTCAAATTGCAAATCAGCAGGAACGTTGTCGACATCCGTTACAAATTTTGCAAAGTAGGTGTTGGAGACAATCAAAGTGTCGTCTTCCATGAATGATGTATCTGGTATTGCGCTGAAGACTGGAGCATCATTCACCGGATTGACAGTAAATGTCACAGCCGTACTATCTACCAACTGATCCGGATCCTTCACGATTAGCGTTAATATTTCTGAACCGTTCCAGTCCGGATTTACGGGTGAAACAGATAAAACACGATTGGCAATTGAAGCTGCCAGGTTCACGGCGCCTTTTACTGACCAGGTGAGTTGATTATCAGCATTATTCGGATCGGATCCATAGTTGTCTAATTGAATTGCCGTAAATGATTGGCCCTCGTTTACTGTCTGATTGGCGATGGTGGATATTTGCGGTGCATTATTGTATGTTGTAATTGTGGCAGTATCAGTGCCCTGTCCTCCATCATCGTCGGTAACGCGAAGGGATACTGTATGTTGTCCGATGCTTGTAAAAACTGCGTTGACCGTTTTACCACTTTTTTCGAACGAACCATTATTATCAAGGTCCCATTCATATGTATGTGTATCAGCGGTGCCGGCATCCGTAACATCACCGGTAACCGGAATATTCATATTAATATTGCCACTATACGGGCCGCCGGCTTCCGCAACCGGATTTACATTGTTCACCGTGACAGATACATTGTCCGTCGCAGTGCCCCCGTCATCATCGGTTACGGTTACGACGACATTATACGTCCCATTATCAGCAAAAGTGTGGGAAACACTCAGTCCCGATGCTGCTGTTGAACCATCATTAAAATTCCAGGAAGCAGTGTGAGTGTCTGCAGTTCCCGGATCGGTAACTGTGACTGTAAATGAAATGGCAGCTCCTTCGTTACCGGTTTTGGCATCACCGGCATCAGCAACCGGATTGGCATTCGTGACGGTTACTATTGCAGTCGCCATGTCTTTTAAGCCCATCGTGTTTGTACAGCGCAGCAACACTTCACCGGAATAGTCATCAGTAAATGCGTGGGTAATGGTCGGCGTTGCTGTCGACTGATCGAATGTGCCATCATTATTCCAATCCCATTCATAGGTTGAAATGCCAACATTATCGGTTGAACCGGAAGCATCAAATGAAATAGCTGTTCCTTCGACACCGGTGTACGGACCGCCAGCATCTGCTTCAGGTGGAACAGGAGGCTGAACTTCCAGCATTCGCATTTCAACCGGGCCGGAACCATAGGGAATAACCAGGTAAAATTTGTAACCATTTGCACGAATATAATGTTTGTTTCGGCCTTCGGAACCGCCACCAGTACTGGCTAATTTTGTTTTATCACCCCATGTTTCACCATAATCATCGGAAAGTCGAGCGAATAATTCGCCGCCATCAGTAGTTAAATATGCGGCTACGACATACTTACCATCCGGACTGGCTGCAATCGAACCGATACCCAAATCATGATGCCAACTGGATAGTTCATAAGAGTCGGTAACAGCGACATCTGTTACTTTAGTACCATTGACAAATTTTGCATAGCGAAAAGATGGTGTGCCGCCCTTACTCCAGTCCTGGCCGGCACCATAGCCAACATGAAGCGCTCCGGTGCCATCAACAAAAACATCCGGTGAACCTGTACGCCCACCAGCATCGGCATGGATAATATTGCCGATCTCCGACCAATTCGTACCGCCATCAGTTGAGCGATAGTACGTTACTTTGCCGGGCCAATCATCGGGGCAGCCGATCATCATATGCACATTATTACTCGGGCCACTGGCCAATTCCAACCGGTCGTCGCCGCGATATGGAGAAAAATCATCCTGTTCACGTTCTTCGGTGCCGTTAAAGAATCGATAATAACGAACAGGTCCCCAAATATCATTATTGATTGAACCGCGTGCCATATGGACTTTGTTTTTTGAGTCGACCTCAACACGGAACACATAGCCGCGGGCAATATTTGTGAAAACCTGAATCGGAGAGCTCCAGCCTGCGGCTGTTTTGTAAATATAAAAACCATCATAATTATTATCGCCACCGTATCTTCGGTAGGTGATATGAGGGTAACCCAACGTATCAACTGAGATGGCCGCGCCAAAGCGAAATTCGCCTTCTTCACCGATGGTATTCGGTACAGTTTCTTGGGATAACTTATTACCATTTGCATCAAAAACCGTATAAATAACTCCATTGTTCATAGCAATTACATGGACTTTTCCGGTTTTTTTATCAATATCCAGATAGGGTGTATTACCGCTTGATACCGGTACCGGATTTGACCATGTCTGGGCATGCAGAAAACCAGCGTTGAAGGAGAGAATAAAAATTACAAATAGAAGTCTCAATGCTAGGTTGCGTTTCATACTGACTACTCCTTGATGAATATGTTGTTGTGAGACCTCATAATGATAAATTATGAGACATTGAAAATTAAGCGTGGTAAATTCGGAAAATGTCTTGCAAAATGTATACCAAGATAAAATGTGTTGGTTTTTACCAATACGTTTTTTATGAATTGGCTGGAGAAAAGCAGTAATTAAGGCATATGCGACTGATCAGACATGTGCATTTCCCCTTTTTTGTCGTGCATGGCTCTGAAACAACTGTATCAAAATAAACCGGATGAGTGGTCTAATTTCAAGTTTGTAATGGAGTAAAGTAGCGGACACTTGCAAAAGCAGCGATATTTTACTAAGGTTAGGTCACGCGCATAAATTGCACTTATAGTATTACAAATGAACATTTGCATTTTTGTGCAAAATATTTTTTAATATCAGCCAATCAGCCCTGTTAGACAAGGTGAAACATGAAAGGTGAAATGTCAAACGTAATAAAA
>JAFGDW010000148.1 GCA_016931935.1 Candidatus Zhuqueibacterota bacterium
ACGTCTCTGCTAAAGGGATGCGGCCTAAATAATGATTGAACTAACCCGCGCAAAAAACGCGCGGGAAGCTCATCATCGCTTTAGAATGTTCCAGCCCGGCGACATCATCGAACGTTACATTGCTGGCCGATTTCATGAATCGTCGCGCACGCGATTTCCCCACCGTAAACAGGCTCCCCATTCCACCACCCATCTGTTTGGTGATTCGATTACGAGAGTAGACCATCAAGCCAATGATAAAAACCCAGGGTAAAATTAAAACAACACGATCCGCCACATCGAGCTCCCCTCGGTTTTGGCAGTCACTTCCACATTATGCGATTCCAATAAGCCAGGGAGTTCCTGGTCATCCATTGGCAGCAGAACAGAATTAAAGGCGTTGTAGCGGATACTGTCCTGCCGCGCTTGCTTGTCAGTTGTAACATATTCATTTCTAAAGTCACCCGAAATTTTTTGACCTTCAATCGTTACGTCGGCTATATTATTTTGCTTTAATTGATCTTTAAATTCCGAATATGTTAGCGTAATCGATTTGGGGCTTTTAAAATATCTCAATGTACTTGATATAATGAAGAAAAGAATCATCAGCCAGATGACCATTCCCCAATTGAATGTTGGTGGCTGGTTCATTCTTTTTTGTTCATTCATTGTTCCGGCCTGTTTGGTTATTTATGAAAAATGATTGACTTCCGTCGAATTTTGTAAGCAGTTTCATATGAATTATACAGGTCGAGATACTGTTCCAGCAATCGTGTCATCAGATATCGCTTTCGTACATTCTCTCGAGCAGCATGACCAATTCGCTCGCGTAACTCCCGATCCTTTAGTAGTTGAACAATCCGATCTGCAGTTTCTTGCACTGAAGAGACCAGAAAGCCATTTTCTCCATCCGTGATTTGATGACGAATTCCTCCAACATTTCCGCCAATCACGGCAGTTCCTTTCCACATCGCTTCCGCCACGGTCAAGCCAAATCCTTCTTTAATTGATTTCTGAATAATGACATCTGCTTTACGTTGCAATGCATTAACAAGTGCCGAATCCTGAAAACTCAAAATAATGATCCGGTCTTCCCGGCAATCCAGCAGGGATTCATACACTTCATGGCCCTCGGGATCATCGGTAGCCACATTCCCGACAAGTACAAGCGTGGCGTCGACTTGCTTCCTGGCAATCTGAAACGCTTCAATTACTCCCTTTGGATCTTTCCAGGGATCAAAGCGGGAAATTTGCGCTACAATCGGCAAGTCGGTGGGGATGTCGTAATGGTCCAGCCGCTCCTGAATCTCATCATCCGTCAATTCTTTATTTTTAATAGTGAACACATCAATTGCCGGTTGGAAAAATATCTGTGGCGTTTTCAATTTTCGTTTGTATTCTTTAAGCGAGAGGATGACGCCATCATATTGTTCGACATAATGAACCAGGTAATGCCACAACTCGGCATGGGGATCTGACATATCAATATGACAGCGCCATATCCATGGTCCGCGTTTCCGAAAATGCTCGATCATTGCTAACGGCTGCGGATCGTGAATGATAACCATATCGTGGTCGAGATGATTACGAATCGCGTTTTCCTGAATCGCAACTTCGTAAATTTCACGTTTGAGTTCACTTAAATTTATTTCTCCGCCCTGCAGGGCATTGTGTACTTTCTTGGTAATACTGAAAAAATCGGGCGATCCCTGAATAATTCGCCAACCGGTTTTTATTCCCACACTATTAAATAGTAGCACCAGCGATGACAAAATTTCCGCAACACCGCCGCCGTAATATGTTGAATTAACATGGACTGTATGTAAATCCTGCAACGGCTTTGCCTTTTTCATGATTCTGTCAATTGTTTCCGCTCCGACGTACTGTTCATAGTCTTCGACTGATACAATTTGATGTCCATCATGCATTTTTATTTCCTTTCATGCGTTGTATTTTCACAGAGATTTAACTTCCAGTTGTGAATAGCGATAGCATCGCTTAAAGCGATACTATCGCGTGACACATCTACAAACCAGGTATTTCAGAAATACCTTTTATGTTATTTTACAAAATTTATGAAATAGTGTACTAAGCAACCAGTTTATACAATCGTTCCGTATCTTCTTTTCTACACAGCTCGGTACCCGGCGTCATAACAGCAGCGGCGCCGGCAGCAACACCAAATTGCGTGGCTTCGGCAATTGAATTTCCTCTGCTTAGATGCAGCACAATACCGGCTGTCATGCTATCGCCAGCGCCGACTTTGCTTCTAATGGGTACTGTCGGGGAGCGAAAATGCTCGCTTAAGTCCGATGTTACTAAAAGGGCACCACCAGCGCCAATTGAAATGACGACGACCTGACTGCCTCTATTTTCTATAAATTTCATTGCCATTGCTTTTATTTGCTCTTCAGATTCAATTGTTTGCCCTGCAATATCCTGCAATTCTGCGATATTGGGTTTGACCATAAAAACTCCCTCTTCCAGAGCCTCACAAAGCGGTTCACCTGCCGTGTCAACAATCACTCGTGCACCAAGCTTCTTGCCCAGCGATGCCAATCGGGCGTAAAAATCCATGGGTACACCCGGCGGTACACTACCGCTGGCAACGATATATTCCGGAGTTGGCGAAATATGACGAAGTGCCGCCAAACAATGTTCCCACTCCTGTTTGTCCATTTTTGAACTGGGCAGGCCAAACCGGAATTGCTGATGACTGACTGTTTCCTTGATGATAAAATTTTCCCGAACTGCAACGTCAACAGGCACAACCTTCTGCGTGATCTGCTCTATATCCATCAGATGATGCAATAATTTGCCGGTAGCCCCGCCAGCAGGATAAATTGCCAACGATTCACCACCCAATTTTTTTATCGCCCGTGACACATTTATGCCACCACCACCTGGCTCCCTGTGTGGTGATTTGCAGCGAAGCTTACGTTCCGGTAATACATGCTTGACTTCGGTATTAACGTCAATCGTCGGACTGATAGTAAATGTTACTATTTTCATGATCTTGTCTCCATTTTTCGTCTACCAAATGAATGGACAAAAGTACAAACAGATTTTATGATTACCTGTAATTCTAAAATGAATCCTGTAATTCATTTTTAAAGTAATAGATAACACAAATTTCACCAACACAAAATTTGTGCAATCTGTGGTCAGTCTTTTTTTTTATACCACCTGTACCTGATAGGTATTATTTCACCTGGATTATTCATTGTAATTTATTATGGAATCCAGGTTAAAAAGAAACAAAATCAATCTTAGTTATTCAACCAAAGGTTTCCAATCGGGTTGATCATACCCCAGCAAATGCGCGAATTGTTCGGATAACCGATTTTCCACATTCGCGAGTTCTTCTTTACGATTATTGGCGAGCGGAATAAATCCCCCGGCAATCATTTCGTGGCCGCCGCCATCCTGTGGATTCAGTACCAGATGTTTGATTACATCATGCGCTTTTGCTTTTTGATTTGAAGAACGGATCGATATAATTAAATTTTGTTTAAAGCGACCGGTACACATCGACCAACTAAGCTGTTGTCGTCGCAGAATAAAATCCGCCATTTCACTTATAATCTCCGGAGCATCCACATCCCCTAGATGAATGCATGCCAAATTTCGATAGGTGACTGCCCGTCCCAGCGCTTTGCTTAAAATTGAAAAATACGATTGCGGCAGCTTGGGCCGGATGATCTCCGCCAGCGTTCGAATATTCGATTTCGGATAAATTGACAAATAAGCACGAATGTCGCGTTTTGTGCTTTCACGGCCGAGGTACTGCGTCTCCGAAATCATGGCATACGACATTGCAGTAGCCAGATTTGCAGGTATTGGTATTTGTCGTGCATGTAGCCATTCAATCAGCATTGTGGTTGTGACACCCACATCCGGTTGCACGACAAACAGCTCGATCGGGTGATGTTTGCGAATCGGATGATGGTCGACAACGATGTGGCACGGAGAATCCGGCAGCAGTGAATGATTCCCGGAGTCCGGCTGCGTATCCACCAGTGCGATTCGCTCATATTTTTCGAACCGGATTTGTTTAATCCGTTTCAATTTGATTTTTAATTTTTTCACCATCACCTGATTTTCGGAGCGTCCAATATTTCCACCATATGCAATACTAAAATTTATCTTACACAATTGCTGTGCCAGATAACCGAGCGATAACGCCGCGGCAATCGCATCCGGATCAGGATTATTATGCGTGACGATTAAAAATTCCTTCTGTCCTTCAAGTATGTGGATGAGCTTTTCAATAATCTGATCATGCGTTAAGGTCGTTGTTTTCATATGAATTCACTATATTCCGTTGGTTACGTTTCAAACGCCGATTAACTCAAATAATGAATGCCAATTGTCACTCCAAGCACAAGCAACAAAATCCAGAAAAAAATACTCAATGTTTTCACCGTTTCCATTTCCACCCTTTTCTCTTTTTCCTTATTGACCAGTTCAATCGTTGATGATGAATTTTCCCGATTTTGAGGCAGGATTGTCATAAGCATAAGTGTTACAACCAAACCAACCATAAAAAAAGGCAACCAGTAGATATTCCAGGCACGCGGTCCCATCGGAACGAGCCAGATACCGCCGGCCCATGTAAAAATAAAAATGATAATAAAAATATATGCTGCCGGGGGAACGATTCCCACATTACCTTTACGCTCCCACCGAATTCCCAACATAAAAACAAAACTAAATAAAATAGCGACAAAAAGGGCAATTAGTAAATCAATCAATAACATACACCCTCCCGGAATAAATTTTGCATTCAACAAATACGTAATCCACACTATCACATGAAATATTTATCTGCCGTTTTCATCAGCTTAAGTTCAAGCCAATCGAGAAAACGTGCAACCAAAAGAGATTCGCGCGCGATAATGACGGCGCCGATAAATATGGTAAGCCATCCCGGACCTGGAATAAACCAGAGCAGCATCCCCAGTAAAACGATTAGCAGGCCAATCAGGATGAAAAAGAAACGTTTGACTGGCGAGTTGTGTGTGCGTTTCTGACGTCGCCGCAAATATCTGTTTCGGAAACGTTGTCCGGGAATCGACTTCTGAAATTCCTCTCGCCTATGCTGAATAAATCGTTTGCATGAGTTTTTATACTTTTCAAAAATTGTTATTTCCATAAAATTTGACAAATGCTTTTAATCACCATTAATTGACAGACTTTCATGAATTATGACAGTTCATCCACTGCTTTTTTAATAGCATCGCTCATATCCTTCCAACTTTTTTCAAACCCGCTTCGTAATTGAGTCCAGGCGCTATCACTTGCATCCACCATCAGTTTCAATTTCTGCTGCAGGGCATTCCGATGATTCATTAACTCTTCAATTTTCGTATCATATTTTGCTTTCAAATCATCGCGAGCATTTTCTGATTCAACCTGCATCCGATTAATTTTTGCATCCCAAATTTTCAGTTGGGCCGTAAATTGATCGATATATGTTTGTCGATTATCCATTTACTATCACTCCTTTCAAATTGAAGCATAATTCATATTCACATAGTTTTCTCATTCAACAACAACGCCACCGGAAAATGCTGAAGCAGTAATGCATGTAATTTTTGAAATACATCCGCGTTGTGCATATTCAACGATATCAAATTATTGACATAAAAGAATCGCCGGTAATTAATTTCTTCTGTTCCCACTTTCCAAAATGCCATGCGATAATATTGCTCAGACAACAATTCGTCCAGCAAATTGTAGCTTTCCGGCTTGCCTGGTTCCCCGTTAAATATATTGATATTTTCATCCACAAATTGTTTAAATTGCTGATTCGACTGGTATAAATCCCACAACATCCGTTTGACAAACAGCGCCTGATTGTATTGATCCTGATAATTATCATGTGAGAGTGCCTGCTTTATCGTGTATAACACACCGAGTAATTTGATAAAATCAGGATTGGTTTCGGACATACGGTCTTGCAGTTGATCTAACCGATACGTGAACAGCCTTGTGTACGAATCAATGCGGACAGGATATTGATGTTCGTAATAGTAAATTTTTAATCCATCTTCACCATATTGCAACTGAATGGTACCGTTTTCCAGACTCTCAGCATAAAACTCACCGAGAAACGGCGCCAATATTTTATCGGTAATGCTTTCATAATGGGGATTCCAATCGACATCAAAAAAGTGAGCGAATTGCGATTTCAGGCCATGTTCCAACACATCCATCAGCATACGATTTTGTGCATCATATGCCATATGATTGGGAACAATGTCCTGAATCCATCCCATTCGATAATGGTGCAGATCAGCGATGAGCGCATCGAAATCCTGAGCAGTCCCCAATTCAGGATTCAATTCCGTGGGATCAACCACATCGTAACCATGCAGGCTTCGTTTGCATGCTTTAAATATTGGGGATGCATACATATCCGTCACCCCTGATTGTGCCAGATAAGGGACAATACTTTTTGCCATTTGAAATGTAAAGCGATGATTGAATTGAATCCGATATCTGGCATTCGGTATGTATGTCATGCTTTCCTCAGTTTTCTAAAATCGTTATTGCATTTTTATAATGATTAATTTTGTTTTCTATAAACGGCAAAACCGAATGCCGGAATAATATATTTTTGTTCGGCCTCAACCACTGCTGGTAGTTGTTCGCCGGGACCGCCCCATCGTTCTTCTGACGAATCAAATACTTTCATCCAATTACCATTTATCTGCTTGATGCTAATATCCGCAGCGCGGTTGTTAAAATTCAATAGAATAAATACATCCTGTTTTTCATACCAACGATGAATAATAAATACCTTAATATCATCCTGTGTATAAATTTTCAAAAATTTATTATTAAGGTTTGCCAGCGCTGGTGTATCCATGCGCATTTGAATTAACTGCCGATAATATTGATATAACGCACTGTGGTTTTCCAACGTTTGCTTGTTCCAATCGAGTTTTGATTGCATAAATGTATTTACATCCTGCGGATCGGGCGGTTCGGTTTGCCACTTGAAATCCTTAAATTCCAGCCGTCTTCCTTCCCGGACGTCTTTTATCAGATTGGGATCGTTGTGGCTCACAAAGTACAGAAACGGCGATGTCTCACCGTATTCTTCACCCATAAACAACAGTGGGATGTACGGTGATGTGAACAATAAACCCGCTGCCAACTTTAACGCTTCAACCGGCGCCAGGCTGGCCAATCGCTCACCCAGCATGCGGTTTCCGATTTGATCATGATTTTGAACACATACAACGAATTGATTCGCGGGAATATCTGTAGCGGAATTGCCATGCCGCCGTTTTCTGAATTTCGAGTACTCACCGGAATAGACGAATCCCTCAGTTAATGCTTTGTGCAATTGTCCAATATCGCCAAAATCCATATAATATCCTGTCGATTCTCTGGTAAGTAATGTATGAATTGCATGATGGAAATCGTCTGACCATTGGGCATCGATAGCAAAACCGCCAGCCTCACGTGAACGAATAATTCGCGTATCGTTTAAATCACTTTCGGCAATCAGGTAATGGTTGCGATTGTCTGAAACAGAAAATTCTTCAACACGCTGCGCTAATTGTTGTAAAAACGGTCGGGCGCTAAAATCATAAATTGCATGGACAGCATCCAGCCGTAGTGCATCAATATGGAAGTGTTCGAACCAATACAACGCATTTTGAATGAAATAATTACGCACGCCATCACTCCAGGCATCATCAAAATTGATGGCCTCGCCCCAGGGCGTTTTATATTTGTGTTTAAAATACGGGCCGAAATCGTGCAAATAATTTCCTTCCGGCCCTAAATGATTGTACACAACATCCAAAATAACCGCGATGCCAAGAATATGACAGGAATCAACAAGTTGTTTCAATCCATTGGGACCACCATAACTGGTTTGCACGGCGAATGGGTGAACGCCATCATATCCCCAGTTCCGATCGCCCGGGAACTGAGCGACCGGCATCAGTTCAATGGCATTAATTCCCAATGCTTTAAAATAATCAAGCTTTTCAATAATTGCTTCAAATGTGCCGCCAGGCGTGAATGCGCCAACATGAAGCTCGTAAATAATCCATTTTTCCATAGGCGTCACCAACCACGCGGAATCGTGCCACTTATAAAAACTGTGATCCACGACTGCCGACGGATTGTGGACGCCTCGTGGTTGAAAAAACGACGCCGGATCCGGTCGTTCGGTCTGCTGGTCGAGCAAAAATATGTACTCACTCCCCGGGCAGACGTCATCTACAGCAACTGACCAATAGCCTTGTTCATCCATTCTCATGGAAATAGGCGCCTGGTTATCGATCCTTACACTTACTTGTTTTTTAAATGGCGCCCAGACCACAAATTTGCATGTGTCATCGTTTTGGTAGTGCGCACCGATTTGCATAGTTCAACTCCGGTTAAAATGGATGAGTGTATAAAGCAAAATGTAAGAATTTAATTTTTCGTTGCCTGGTGATAATCTAATCTCTCCTCAACTCCGCTCGGGGTGAAGCAATTACCAGCTTCATACTGAGCGGAGTCGACGTATGGAGCGTTCCTTCAGTGATTTGCTCCACACTCAAAATGGACTACTGTTACAATCGAATTTACAATTCATTGTGTATCGATTTTCAGCTACTATTTTCATGTTCAAATTCGCGAATATTGTTCTTAGAATTGTCGATTTGCGTTTGTAATGCTTTGGCTGAATTTGTGGACATCAACAGTACTGGAAACGGATCCTTCCCGGTGATTAGCCGGGCGCCGCGTTTGTGTGTAAAATAATTCCATGCCCACTGCGTCATTACAAGTATTTTGTTGTCAAATCCAATCAGGAAATAAATATGCACAAACAGCCAAAATAACCAGCCGAAGAATCCGTTAAAATGCAATGGTCCAATATCCACAACCGCCGAATTCAAGCCAATAAATGCCATCTTTCCACGATCATGGAAACGGTACTGTGATACGTGTTTACCTTGCACGTGCTTTTTTATGCTGCGTCCGACGTACCGCCCCTGCTGCATGGCAACGGCCCCAAGGCCTACCAGTGGATTTCCATGCTTATCCTTCACTAACGCCAAATCACCAATTACATAAATATCCGGGTGGGTCGGCAATTGTAAATATTCAGTTACAGGAATACGGCCCGATTTATCTGTGGCGATGCCGATGCGTCTTTCCACAATTTTACCCATATCCGAAGCTTTCACACCTGCTGCCCATAATACCGTATTGGTGGTAATTATATCGCGCTGCTCACCCGACTTCATCGATACCATGCCATCCTGAATATTGGTTACCAATGTTCCGGTTTTAATTTGCACACCGCGTTTTTCCAACTCGCGTTTTGTTTTCACCGACAGTGATTTCGGATAGGTCGGTAATACACGATCCAGGCCTTCGATCAGATAAATATTGGCGCTCGCGGTATCGATATTTTTGAAGTCCTTCCGCAACGTTCGATGCGCCAGTTCTGCGATCGCTCCGGATAATTCCACTCCGGTCGGTCCCGCGCCAACAACCACAAAATCGAGCCAGGCGCGTCGTTCATTTTCATCTATTGTGCGCTCGGCTGCTTCAAATGCCAGAAAAATACGGCGACGAATATCCAGCGCATCTTCAACGGATTTTAGGCTAGGGGCTTTCTCAGCCCAGTGTGCATTCCCGTAATAATGATCCGTCGATCCGGTAGCTAAAATGAGTGTATCATAAGCTACTTCGCCATCGCGTAAAATTACTTTTTTTTGAAGCGGATCGATGTCGATCACCTCCGCATGAATGACTTGTATGTTATCATCATGATTGAAAATTGTTCTCAGTGGATAGGCGATATCTCCGGGCGAAAGTCCGCCGGTCGCCACCTGATAGAGCAAGGGTTGAAACAGATGAAAATTCCTCCGGTCGATCAATGTAACCTGCACATTTGCTCTGGCCAGAGACTTGGCCGCGTACATCCCGCCAAATCCACCTCCAACTATGACAACATGTTGTTTATCTTTATATCGATTATTCATTTAATTCCCATTTTGTGTACTCGAAATAGAGTTTTAGGTTTGACCATCATTCCCTTCAATTTGCAGGAGTGGATTAAGGAAAGGTTCAAAAATGAAAATCTGAAAATCACTTTTTACCAGTAACACCTTCATGATATAAAAAAGGAATCCAATACCCCATCAATCCAGTTTCCAGTTAAGTAATGAAGTATCGGATTCCTTATAGCTCCCATTGTTGCTTCTATATTAATCAAGCTATGTCTATATTGTAATCACAAATACTCTTACTTAATCCTGGAATTTGCTCGTGTAATTGCCTTTTTCATTTCGATCCATGATTTCTCGACCCCGGTTTCCAATTCATCCCAAGCATCTGCGCCGGATAATTTTAAATTTTCCAAAGCCTTCAAAGCTTCACTCTTTTTCTTTTGAAGCGCATCAACTTGTTTCTGATAATCTTGCTTTAGTTCATCTTTAGCATCATTTGCTTTTTTAGTGAGAGCATTTATTTTTTCATCCCATTCCCGGGCTTCAGCTTCCATTTTTTCAACAAATTTCTTGCGTTGTAACTCGAGCTTGTCGATATTTTTTGGTGTCGATCTGGCATTCAATCGAAAAATGACAATCGCTACTATCATAGAAATAATACCAATGACAAAAACGATCCATGCAATATACTGCTGGACTGTTAACCAATCTTCCTTTTGCTCGAGTTCATCTGCCCGTGCAGCGAGACGCATTTCCATTTTAACAGCCGTATTTTCGCGATCTTTTAAATTTTGTTCCTTTTCTTCAATTAGCGAAACAATCTTCTCCAGTCGTTGCTCCAATTCTGTTTTACTATTTTGTATCTCATCAGACTGAGGAGCAGTTAATGATGATATTCCGGCCCGAAGAGAATCCGATTTACTTATTGTCTTTAGCTTGTTGCCGGTCGTTTTATCGGGAGTGTTCGCTCGATCACAACCGCACATCAGAACAAAGGCGGTTAATAATACAATGACAGATAAATTTAAATTTTTCATAACAATTCTCCTTTTTTATATACTTTATGATCGACCAACCTTGAAGTGTTGGTTGCTCCATACATCCAACTAATGCAGAAAAATTTGAGAGATTAATTTATCAATGTTTAAGAAATTGTGATGAATTGAATTCATCGATAACTGAATCAATGGATGTGGAAATCAATAATGAAAAGCTGGCAAGATGCTGATACCGATGCGTTCATTTCAATTTATAATGTGTCATCTGATCCTGTTATTTGATTCTTCAGACACACATTATACAAGGTTTCATGAACTATTGAGGCGCCTAATTCAATGATGATCACAAAAATACAGTACAGTTTTTCCTGTACTTAAATTACAAATCTTTAGGCCGAATTGATTTTTCTGCCTTATCCAACGCCTCTGCTGTTTTCTCCCGCAGATTGTTTATTTGTTGTTTGATATTTTCAGTATCACCACCAGCTTTGGCATATGCTTTTAATGCGATAACAAGCGCCAGCACTGCAATCAGGAAATTAATTATGGACATACTTTTCTCCATTTTATTATATACAATGTGGTACATATTTTAAAATTTTCTGCTCTAACCTGAATTATTCATGGATTTATTTCTCATTGAACCTAACAGTTTTAATTATTTGCAATTATGCAAGATACCGATTTTGAACTGAGTTTTTAAATACAACTTCTGAAAATGCCACCATTCAGGTTGTCTGGAATCATTAATGAATTACAATGAATAATCCAGGCTAAAATTCATCATAGCATCGCTTTTAAAAAATTAGCGAATACTTTCTAAGAAATAGAATACATTATAAAATTAGAATCAAGAACGACAGAAGCAGTATCGATGCAGGCATTTCAAATTGAATAAATCAGTATATCGTCTGTTGATCATGCCTCGCGTTTAACTTACGGTTATGCTGTGTTCGGTATGTGTTTTGAGAGTGCATCGGCGATATCTTTCTGAGTATTTTGTATAATGAAAACGTTATGTTCCTTGCTTAAAATTTCATGCCCTTCGATTGCCCCATTCACAATAATTACAGGAATCAAACTATCAATATCACGAATGTTAAATATAAATTCCAAGGCATCTATTGGAATATTGTGAAAATCCAGAAAAATAATTTTGTAGCATTTATGCTTAATATCATGTAATACAGCCTCAATTCTGTTATTTGTACGCGGTTGGTAGCCGAGACTGATAATGTTATCGGCAAGCTTGCTCTTTCCATCATTGCTTAATATTAAAATAAAAGATGAAGTTTTCATGATGCTCAATTTGATAATCTCATAGATACATATAAAATTTTGTAATTTTTGTTGTACTTCACGCAACAAACATGCCAACATCACATTGGGGCCAATTTACTTATTTGTTATTTAATGAGTTATATTTTACTAGTGTTGAAGAGCAGCGTGACAATGGATTTATTGATTTTACAAATCCGAATGGAAAATGTGAAAAATAGGTACACTCATTACGCATATTGTTACATGATTATGCACAATTAGTACAGCATTTAAATAGAGATTCAAATTATGGGAGGAATACATTGTTATAACATAACAATAAATAGCAGGTTGTATTACTCAAGGGTGCAATGTGGAGTATCGAAAGGATGTACCAATCCTGCACTTATTGGATATTGTGCTTTTGCAGTTTATTATAAATCGCCCGTCGGCTGATACCCAATAATTCGGCTGCTTTGGTACGATTGTTTCCAGCCGCGTCAAGCGCCCGCAGGATCATTTGTCGTTCCACTTCATCGAGCGGGGTGCCGATTTCAAATGTTACAGATAATTGAGGTGTGGGTTTCGTGCGGAATCGTGGCGGCAAGTGCTCAAGTTGAATCGTATCACAATCACAAATAACAGCCGCTCGCTGAATCACATTTTTCAATTCGCGTGAATTTCCCGGCCAATCGTGCTTTTGCAATGCCTGAAGGCACTCGGCGGACATCCCCTTGACACTTTTATTAAACGATCGATTGAAACGGGCAATAAACTCCTTGACCAACAACGGAATATCTTCCGGATTTCTACGTAAGGCAGGCATATGAATTCGAAAAACGTCAAGCCGGTAATACAAATCAATACGAAACGCACCTTTATTGACCAACTCTTGCAGGTTTTCGTTAGACGAAACAATCAAACGTGCCTTGTTTTCAATAAGCTGCGTTCCGCCAAGA
This sequence comes from Candidatus Zhuqueibacterota bacterium, assembly GCA_016931935.1. Classification (GTDB taxonomy): domain Bacteria; phylum Zhuqueibacterota; class Zhuqueibacteria; order Thermofontimicrobiales; family Thiofontviventaceae; genus Thiofontivivens. The sequence goes on from JAFGDW010000148.1 coordinate 13,168, forward strand.
CGCTGAAATCCTTTTTTCTCGATCAAACGTAACAGGCTGATCTGTGTATTTTTGTTAATCGCTTCAATTTCATCCAGAAACACTGTGCCATTCATCCCCTTTTCAAAAATGCCCTTGCTTGGATTTACAGCGCCTGTAAACGCACCTTTTTCGTGACCGAATAACTCACTGGCGACCAAATCCTGTGGGATCGCTCCCAAATTAACCGGTAAAAACGGACCATCACTACGCTTGCTAAGCTGGTGGATTGTTTGGGCAGCCAAATCTTTTCCTGTCCCGGTTTCTCCGGTAACTAACACATTTATATCGCTTTCAGCAGCTTTGCGGATTTGACGATACACTTTTTGCATCCGCGTTGATTTCCCTACAATGCTTCCCAGACGATCGTGATGAGGATACTCATCGCCCGACGATACTAAATTGAGTACCACATGACGCTCGAGCGCAGTTTCAATTAATAATTTAAGTTCGATATCTTCTATTGGAAGTTTTACATATTGATAAACCCCGGACTTTAATGATTCCAGCCCTAATTTGATATCCGACGGTTCGGTCAACATAATAATTTGAAGCGCCGCATTCTCGTGTAAAATAGTTTCCAAAATTTTCAAATTATCATTTTTCCTGCTGCGACACACAGCGCTGTTGATTAGTACAAGATCGAATGTTTCACTAAATGCTCGTTCGACAAGTTGATTCAGCGTTTTCAATTGCACAAGCGAAGTGTTATCGTTAGACACAAATCGTTTCACTCGTTGAGCCAGATTATCTGTTGAAAGCGTCGCAATATTTACTTTTCCTGTCGGCATACCATCCTGTTAATGAAATTTATGTACTAATATTATCAGTTGCTCATTTAGTTTGTCCCTACACGCGTAACGACTTGATTTCCATTTGAATCGAGATTCACAATGATCCGAGTCGCTACCCCACCAAATTAACGGGTGATTTATGTTCGCTTCTGAAAAACATACAAAATTTACGCAAATTTAATATGTTTAAAAAACAAATAAAATGCAACAAGATATTGCAATATAAAGCCATTGGAAAAGCGATTTTACATCTGCCAATTCATAATACTCCAAAAACAAAAACGCCTGAATGAAATATCATCCAGGCAATTTCCTAGATTAGAATAGCGGGACCTGGCGGGGATTCGAACCTCCAATCCCGCCGTTGGTTGGCAGGATCATGATGCCAGCGTTATCGGCCTTAACTCGTTAATTAACAAAATTCGTTTTTTGACTTTATGTCATTTTTATGTTATCGATTTCGACATAACAAATTAGTCAAAATGGGATGGACTAATCATTAATTCATCCTATTTTAAAAAACCCATATTTACCCACTTCTTTTTATTTTTTTTTACTTGCTTAATTGTATTATAATTATTACTATTCATTCAACATTGTTCACTAATCGTCAATATTCTAACTATTACTACATTTTTATTACTTCGTATTTACAATCCCATCTCAACGCCGATATATTTTGTTCTAATTAGTGAACATTGAAGGAAGAACATACAGTTGCTGCTCCTAATGTATTTCTTGCTTTCCTTCCACATAATTCATTTACTTTACTGTCCTTTCACACATTTCGAGATGAACATGGAATCGAAACATATTTTGGTGTCGGTTATCGGTGTAACTCCACAGATTCTAACTGAAACACTATATGGGCTGATGGTAGAGAAAGGCATTAATATCTCTGAAATCAGAATTATTACTACCAAAGAAGGTGAATCTGAAATCAAGGAGCACTTACTCAAACCCGGGAGCAACAAGTTTTTGGCATTTTGTAAAGATTATGATCTCAATCCAGCTACAATAAAATTTGATATGACCAGTATTAAGGTGGCCCAGGATCAGACCGGACAATTCCAACACGACGTTATTCGAGTTGAAGATTGCGAACCGATGATCACGGTGATGATAAAGGAAATTGAAGAACTCACAAAAGATCCTGATACTACGCTTCATTGTTCCTTAGCGGGTGGTCGCAAGACTATGAGTGTATTTATGGCGTTTGCCATGCAATTATTCGGACGTCCACAAGATATCCTTTACCATGTGATTGCGCATCCTGATGAATTTCAAAGCCATCCTGATTTTTTTTACATTCCTCCAATCCCGAAAAAACTCAAAACAACCAAAGGTAAAAAGATTTCCACAACGAAAGCAAGCATTATCGTGATGGAGGTGCCTTACGTACGCTTAAGAGAAAAAATGGTAGATTTATTCGGGGAAATTCCAAATTCTTTTGATGAAATGGTTAAACTATCCCAGTCACAAGTTGAACAAATGCCCGATCTGCCTGTGCTAGCAGTCAATTTAAAAGGCCGGTATATCGAAATCGGAAAAACACACATTAGTTTGTCGCCATTTCAAATCGCATTGTATTGCTATTATGCTGAAAGAAGTTTAAACCGGCCGGATAATATCCCGGTCAAAAATTATGATGATTATTTCGAAAAAGCTGAAGGTGGCAGTTTCTTTCCTTCTCACGGATTGACGCGTTTAAAACAGATATACGAAGCAGTGGCGCCCTATGGAATTTATACCCGATTTATCCAATCGTTACAAAATGGGCAATTCCCTTTCAACCGTGCCTGTGAGCATTTCTCCCGGATAAAATCCATCATCCGGACAGAAATAGAAAATGATGTGATTGCTGATTACTATATCATCTCACCAATTGGCCCGTATGGAAAATCATATGGCATTAAGATAGATAAATCCAAAATTCGGATTATCGGTTAACTCACAAACTTGTTGCAAAGTTGTTCTGTTTTTTGTTTGTATTATTATTCATTATAATATAAGAGGTGAGGTATGCATATTTTAATTTTGTTGATTGGTGGGAATCCATTGCCGAATTTTGTAATAACTAAATATTTGTTTGAAGAGAGAAATATTGATGATAACATCAAAATCAAACCAGATCTAATACTCCTGATCCATACAACAGAAACAGAACGCTTTGCCAGAAAATTAAAAAAAGCTGCTGAACAGCACACTGAGAAAGTTGAATTCCTAACTTTAGAGGATTCGGGTAGAGAACCGTTGTACATCCGAAACAAGATAATTGAAAAATTAGAAAAAATAAAAAGAGATACACTGAACGTGCGCTCTCTGCATTTGAACTATATTGGTGGTACAAAAACTATGGCTGTTCAAATTACAAGGACAGTAGAAAACTGGGTAACAGAAAATCCAGGCACAAAATTTATCTTATCGGATGTTAACCCGAAAAATCATAAGATTGTCATTTCTCAAAACGGTGTAGGATATCCTTTGACAGGTGATCTAAGAGACTTGTTAAAATTGACTACACACCAATTATTCCAGCTTCATGATATGAAAATATATAACGAAGGGCTGGATACATTAAGCGTTGATAAGGACGACCTGCTATCTTTTTGTTCAAACTTACTGGAAATATATAAAGGCTCGGAAAGGAAGAATTTCGGTAAAAAGGTAACACGAATTGGCATTATGTATAATCAGATCAAAAGGGATAATGACAAAGAAACAGAAGAAGAAATTTTAAAAACTGACAATATATTACGCCTCAAAAATCAAATCGAACAAAAGATTCCAACATTAAACAATTTATTTTCGAAAGCTGAAACACCAAATACACAGAAAATAAAGTTTGTAACAGGAGGGTGGCTCGAGGAGTTAGTGCAGAATTCATTATTCAAATTACAAACACAGGTTTGGCCAGAAATCCATGAAATACGACGCAGCATTAAAGCAGAATATGAAGGTCGTACAACTGAAATTGATGTTATCGCCATTCAGGGATACCAGCTCTATCTTTTTTCCTGTACAACCGCGAACAGGATATCAATCGTCAAACAAAAAGCCTTTGAAGCACTCTATCGCGCTGAACAACTTGGTGGCGAACATGCCAAAGTGATACTGGTGAGTACACTATTCAATAATTACAATTCTAATGAAGAAATGGATAGTGAGCAGAATATTCACAACCTGCAGGAGTTAAAAAAGGATTTAAGTCAATTTGACGCTGCTCGTAATTGTATTCGAATTGGTATCGACGAGCTTGAAGGTGAGATAATGGGGAAAAATACTTTAACAGAAAAATTCAAAAGCATTTTTTAAAATAAGGAGGATGCTAATGCCAACACTTGCAATTTATGATGTCATGAAAATCCAGGATTTCGTTTTTAATTCAAACAAAACGAAAGAAAATCTTGGCGCTTCCATTATTGTTCAAAAAGTTATTGAGGAAGGCTTGAAAAACAGTTTACCGAAGAATGCCTATCATGACTGGAAAGCAGCTCCCTATGATCTTAAAATACAAAACGGAAGTCAGACGGAGGCAGAAGTAGTTTACACCGGTGGCGGAAATGCTATGGTCATTTACAATGATGACAATATAGCCGAAAAATGTACCAAAACATTGTCTCAAGATATTTTAAAGAAAACAGGCGGCATGTTACAAATCAGTTTTAGCGTTGAAAAACTCGATGAGAATTCAAATTTTCAGCAGGTTCGGTCAAATTTATTTCAAAAATTAAAACAGAATAAAGCAAATAAAAGATATTCTTTTCCATTAATGGGGATTGGGCTCACCCGTCTTGGTGATACAGATGGATTACCCGCTGTAGATAAGGTAAATAATGAGTATCTTTCCAGGTCTGCTCTTTTGAAGTTGCAAGCATATAACGAAAGTGACAAATATTTTGAAGAAAAGCTACGAAAAAATTATAACTTTGAGAAAGAATTTGATAAACTGGGACAAGAAACTGGAGAGAATTATATTGCTGTTGTTCATATTGATGGAAACAATATGGGAAGTACGCTCGAAAATGTACTGAATAGAAATGAAATCACACAACATCAACAGGCTATTCCTGTCATACGGGAATTTTCCAAAACACTGGATGACATCTTTATTGAAACGTTTAAAATTGTATTTGAAAAATTTCAGGACAGATTAGTTACCGATCCGGATTTTTGTAAAAAATATTTAAACAAGGATGGGAATTTGATTATCAGACCTATTGTTCTTAATGGTGATGACATTACGTTTGTAACGCATGGAAAGCTGGGAATCACCTTGACGGAACATTTTTTAGTGGAATTAAATAAACGATCTCCGATGAAATTGGAAGTTGCCGGAGAATCGATTCCTGTTTCGGCATGTGCCGGTTCTGCGATTGTTAAGTCGCATTTTCCCTTTTATCGTGCTTATAATTTGGCTGAAGAATTATGTAAATCAGCAAAACAAAAAGCTAAAACTCTCGCACAGAAAGACGGAAAAGAAGATATTGGAAACTGGCTTGACTACCACATTGTATATACCGGAGTCACAACAAGCCTCAATACATTGAGAAGGCAATATTATCAAGTTCCCGGGATGAATGAGGCAAAGCCAATTGAAGTCAACGGAAATGGAAAAAAAGCAGAGATGCTTTACGACCAATACAATCTTCTCTGGCGCCCCTGGTGTGTTGCCGGGAATGTTGATGAACAGTATAAATGGGAGCAATTAAAAAGTATTTTTGATGAGTTTGTAAATAAAAACAAGGACGAAAATAATCCCTGGAAACGATCCCGATTAAAAAAGCTGCGAAATACCATGATTAAATCGGACAATGATATTCGCACCTTGTTAGCGCATTATAATAGTCGGGGAATTGGTTTGCCATCATTTAATGGCGTGAAAGCTGTTTTCCCGGATAACAATCAGACACCTTACTTTGATGCACTTGAATTGATTGATTTTTTTGAACAATTATAGAGATAACGGAGGCAACAATGAAAATAAAAATGGAACTATTATCAGATGCTATCCCCGGATCCGGAGAAGGGCTGGCCGGCATTATCGATGGGGACATTAATTACGATGAATTTGGAATCCCTTATATCCCTGCGAAACGGATTAAAGGCATACTAAGAGAATCAGCTCGTGAACTCGAAGATGCTGGCTTGCTTGAAAATTCAAATATAGTGAATGAACTGTTTGGGGAAATCGGACAAAAAAATGGGACTGCATTTAAATTATCCGATGGTTATGTTGATGATTATAATACGATCAGGCAATTCCTGAAATCAGGTTCACAATCAATTGAATTAAAAAAGATTTTTAATCGTGAAGCTATATTGGGACATTATTCCTATACCCGTTCACAAACCACAATAAATGACAACGGAGTTGCCGAAAAGGATAGCCTGCGAACGTTTCGTATTTTGAAAAAAGGCCAATCATTTAATTTTGAAATTGATTTCCCGGATGGCGATAAAGCGGATTTTACGAATATTCTTCATGTGACCAGATTATTTGGTACCTCCAGGACAAGAGGCACGGGCGAAATAAGACTCAGTTTGTCAGAAACTCGAAGCAGTTCAGATGCTTCAATCGGAGAAGAATCTTCTGAGCTGCAAATGGATGATAACGATGAATGTTCAATCACACTCCATATTCATAATATCAGCCAGCTTCTTGTAAGCTCACAGGTTGGAAAAACACAGGAAAGCGAAGATTTTATTCCTGGCTCATTTATTTTGGGAGCCTTTGCCAACAAATTTATTTCTAAATGTTGTAACGGAAATCCGCCTCATGAAAATGACGATTTTAAAGCTATCTTTCTGCATGGAAATATTCGTTTCTCAAATGCTTATCCTTGCATAGAGGAAAAAAAGAGCTTATTCCCGGTTCCGTTATCTATTGTTAAAGAGAAAGATAAAAATAATTACTTTGATTTAAGCGATCCCAAAAACATAAAGAAAATTACAGATCAAAAAATTCAAACCAAAGGTCGTATTGGTGATTTTGTGGAAATTCAGGGCAATGAAACAATATTATCTAAATCAACAGCTACTGAAATGGAATATCACCACTGGCGACCTTATGATAGAAGCAAGGGACATCCCATAAAAATAGTTGAAAATAATACTGAGAAAAAAGAAGGCGATTTTTTCCAATTCAAAGTCATTTCGGCTGATCAGCATTTTACATCATCCATTACCGGCAAATATTGCTACCTGAAAAAAATCACGAGTCTCTTTAATGATAGGGATGTTATTTATCTCGGAAAATCTAAAACCGCCCAGTATGGGAAATGTAAACTGGAAACCATTACATGTGGCAAGTTAGATGAATCCAAAAGAGAATGGAAAAATGGTACTGAGGCGGTAATTACCTTAATTTCCGATACCATTTTACGTAATGAGAATGGTCTGAATGTGGCCGATCCTGCACTACTATTGAAAGAAATCTTAAATGCGCTGGGATTTCCTGAAGATTCCAAAGCCATTGAATTTAAACGCGCTTTTGTGGATGTTAAAAAAGTTGGTGGCTATTTGGGCGTTTGGAATATGCCTAAAATGCAGCATATTGCGCTGGCAGCCGGGAGCGAAATTATCTGTAAAAATAACACAGGAAAAGCACAATCCTTTCGAACTTTGGAGAACCATACTTATGGTTGTCGAACAGAGGAAGGTTTTGGGCGAATCAAGCTCGACTGGCACAACAAAATGAAAGCGATTAAATTTGACGATGCGAAAATTACGTACGTTATTCCAGATGATCTGTCTCCTATAATAAAATTGGCAGAGCACATTTTAAATCGCGAGCTAGAGACAACAGTTATTAAGTATGCAATCACACAGTTTGAGAAATTCAAAGCAAGGAGAGATAAAATTTCAAATTCGTTTATCGGACGATTGAAATTGCTTGTCAACCATTCGGACACACCTGATAAATTAAACGAAAATATTCGATTCAGCAAACAGGCGTTCGACCAATTGGCAAAATTGGAAAAATTTTGGTTATTGGAAAGGAAAAAAGAAAATAAAAAACAAATTTATGTTCTCAATTTAAATAACTTTGCAACAAAATTAATGAATAACCATGCTCCGGCTCATATTCCTGAATTAAGAACCAGAATGCAAGAACTAATGATAGCAGAAGATACGATCAAAACAGACACCAAGAAGCAATATAAAATGTTTCAACTATTTGCCAACCACTTTTTAACACTGGCAAGGCTCCATAACAGAGAGGAGGAGTAACATGAGCGAAGATCAAATTGTTCAGCGAATTTACATAAAAGGAGAGCTTGAACTGATTTCTCCGTTAGTTATTGGAAGTGGTGAAGATGATAATTCAGACATCGATGTGGTGCGTGACTGGCAAGGAAATCCAATTATTCCGGGTACATCTTTAGCCGGCGCCATCCGACACAACATCATCGAACATTATGTGAACGGAATATCCGTGACCGATAAAATTTTTGGTGAACACGGCAAAACGTCCAGAATCAGTCAATTACTTTTTTATGATGCAACTATGAACGGTACGGCGAATGTGTTAATACGAGACGGCGTTCACCTCGATTATGATACCAGAACAGTTGTTGACAAAAAAGTGGACAAATTCTCAAAGTATGATTATGAGATCCTTGAGCCGGGACAAAAATTTATCTTCCGGTTGGAAGCTGTGAGACGACAAAATGTAGAAACAACACAGGATGAACTAAATGATGTTGTGCATGCAATTTTGCATTCCTTAAAAAACAGCGAAATTGCCGTCGGTGCGAAAACAAGACGTGGTCTGGGTGTTGTAAAGTTAGTGAGCGAACAAATTCTCCTGCTGGATTTAACGAAATCCGAAGATGCTACAAAATGGTTACGCTTCGAATGGCAAACAATGGCCGCTAACAAAAAATTGGAAGACCTGAAAACCGGGACATTAAAGCCTCTTAACAACAAAGAGCATATTCAAGTTGAGTTTAATATTCCCTATTCCATTTTAATCCGTCATTACAATGCTGAATTTAAGGATGTGGACAGTTCGCATATTCAAAGTATGGGTCAATCAGTGATTCCTGGTACATCGTGGAATGGGGCTGTCAGGCATGCTGTCCATCAGATACTGCTCGATTTGGGTGTTAATGACAATAGGAAAGTAAAAGAAATTGAACATGATATTTTTGGCTATGCGTCCGAGAGAGATGAACATTCGCATGCATCAAAGCTGACAGTAAAAGAATCACTCATTGATGGTGGAAAAGGATTGTTAAAATACACGCGTAATAAGGTCGACCGATTTACGGGCGGTGTCGCAGAAGGTGCTTTATTTGATGAAATGCCCCATTATCAGGGTTCAGTAAAACTGAACATTTTCCTGAAACTGGATGACAGCGAAAAGGATAAATGGAAAATTGGTTTGATAAAACTGGCGTTAAAAGATATTGGTAATGGGATACAACCGGTTGGTGGCGATGCGAATATCGGAAGGGGTATTTTAGAACACAAATCGGATATTTTCATTGATAATAACCATCTAAAAGCGCTGGCACTTAAACTGAAGGAGTAGATAAATGGAAAATATAAAATCGTATTCATACAGGGGTGTGATCTCGGCTGAAACAAATTTGACGTCGTTCATTCAAGACAATTGTAAAGGTCTTGGTCAAGTAATTTATCTGTTCGTTTTTAAGCATCATGAAGTCCAAATTGGACTCATTCAAAACAATCAGATAACATTGGAACTACAGGATGAACTGAAGGCCGATTTATTGAAGGAAATAAGAGCATTTTCTGAAGATGGCGAATTGTACATCTGGAATGATAACGGCGAACTAAGATATCGGCTGCGCATTGATAAAGAAGCGAATACCACCGAAATCGACATGAAAAAAGATGACTATTTTATTTATGAAGAAAACCATGTGATGTGGGGCGACCAGATCGCCGGTGCCATGGTGTCTGAAAAGAACCGCGGGATGGCGTTCAATTTACCGGTACACAATGTTGCACTGAATTTACCTCTAAAATATCACGTTTATAATTACTATCATTTCGATGATAACTGGTTGCTTCAATTTAAAGACGCTCGACTTGTTCAGGTAACTGATTATAACGGCACGCCATTATCATAATATAGGAGGACGATATTATGCCAGATAAATATAACATAGTAGAGAATGAGACCTTTGTAAATCCATACAATTTTATACCGCTTCAGCAAAAATGTACCAAAGGACTCAATTATCGAACATTAAAAAAAGAAGGAACATTAACCGGTTGGCTCAACTGCGAATTAACAACACTGACGCCGGTATTTGTCCCTAATACAACAAGCGTATTCGAAGATCACGAGGGGAAAAAACGATCACATGTATTCCCCGATGCGAAAGATAAAGATGGAAACAAGATCAATAGCTACGATTTTTATTCGTACACCGATCTGGGCAACGAACAAAATCCGGATTTTTCTAAAAGTCCGGTGATTCCGGGCAGCGAAATCCGGGGCGTTATTCGGACGGCATTTGAGGCTGTGACTAATTCGTGTATGTCGACGATTGATAAAGAAAAATCACTGTATAAACGAACAGTGAAAGTAGGAGCCCCAGGTATTTTAAAAAATGAATCTGGAGTCTGGAAAATATTCCCTTGCAAACGGATAGGTATTGCAAAAAGACCTGCTAACAATGATAGTAATAATTTTAGCTCAAAAATAAATTCATTAAAAGAAGGGCAAAAAGTTTACATAAAGATAGGAGGAACATACCGTACAAGAAGACATTTTCCAGCATTCGATTTTGTTGGAGATATTCAAGATAATAAGGTTAGTGATGAATATATTGAAGGATATTTTCATGCAGGTGAGCCATTTCAACGCAAGCACCATGAATCAATTTTCATTTTAAAAAATTGTCCTGAAATTAAGGTTGAAAAAAAAGCTGTGGAAGAATTGTTAGAAAATCTAAAATTATATCAAGATGAGAGCGTAAATTTAGAATATAAAAAGATAACTCATAAAGGTTATAAAAAAATAGGAAATGCATCAGATATGTCAATTATGGATTTAAATGATAAATTAGTTTATTATAGTTCATGCGCAACGAAAACCGGCATCAAATATTACCTCTCTCCCGCCGCCATCGGTCGGGAAGTATTCCACAACACGCTGGAAGATTTAATAGGATTATACAATCATCAACCGTGCGAAAAATTGGATGATTTGTGCCCGGCATGTGCGTTGTTTGGCATGACCGCAAAGGAGAATTCCGCAGCATCCAGGGTGCGTTTTACTGACGCCACGTGCATTGACACTCCTTATTTTGATGACCCGGTGACGTTAAAGGAATTGGCGTCGCCCAAAATTTCAGCCACCGAATTTTATTTAAAAAAGAAAAATAACAATCACGATATGTGGAATTATGATTATGCCATGAATTGGAATTCACTCATAAACGGTGATCCCAATTATACGCCGGAAATCCGAGGACGAAAATTTTACTGGCACCAAAAGAATCCTGATTATATCGAAACGGATGAAATTACCGAGCGGAATGTACATGTCCGGCCTTTAAAAAAGGCAAACCGTTTTTCATTTAAAGTCTATTTCAACAACATCACCACAAAAGAACTTAATACGCTCATCTGGATACTTGAAATTGGTGGAGACAAGCAACAGGCTCACAAACTCGGCATGGGCAAGCCAATTGGACTGGGAAGTGTTCGGATAAGCGTTACCGATATTAATATTCGAGAAATGGTAAAAAAAGATGACACCATCGAATATAAGAAAAAGGACAACCTGCCAAAAGATCAATATAAGAATTTTGGCGACTTGCTAATTAACGATATGCAATTGGAGCAATTTAAAACAATTACAAATTTTGACCAGGCACCGGACAACGTTTCTTATCCTTATGTTACGAACGAAGATGAAACATTTCGTTGGTTCGTGGCCAATAAATTAAAACGGGAGAATGCCATGAAACCGAGCATATCGCAGGAGTTGCCGGGTATCGATAATGCATTGGATAAGGAAAAAGGTCTGCATCCATATAGAAAAGTTCCCAATGACTAAAAATAATTCTGCTGATATTTAATTTGAAAGGCAAAAAGCATATGAATCTCACCATGACCGCCCTCTCCTTCCTCGGGTTGGCCAACTACACGCCAACCCGTTACAAATATCAGGAACAGGAGGTGGAAACCCACCTGTTCCCCGTCGCGTTCACTCAGTTTGTGAAGCCCGATGAACTGAAAGTCGTGATGACGCAGCAGGCGCAGGAGATGCACTACGCCACGTTGCAGCAAAAACTGAAGGGTGTGGTGACGCTTACGCCAATTCTCATCCCCGAAGGCAAAAGCGAGAAAGATTTGTGGTTCATGTTCGATAAAATTGTGGAAAGCATTCCCAATGGCGCCACGCTGGCGGTGGATGTTACGCATGGGTTCCGCTCGCAGCCAATTTTGATGCTGGCTATCTGCTTTTACTTGCGGCTGGTGCATGATGTGGAGATTCCGCATATTCTGTACGGCGCATTTGAAGCGCGCAGTGAAAAGACCAACATCACGCCGGTGTTCGAGCTAACGCCATTCTTATTTTTAATGGACTGGACGATTGCCCTCGACAAATTCATTAAGCTGGGCAATGCCGATGAACTGAGCAAACTAATGGCCACGGCGCATCAACAAGCATATCACCAACCGTCGAATGCAGGTGTTGATCTGCCTAAAAAATTAAAATCATTGGGCGCGCACATCCAGCATATCACCCAGGCGCTGGCGGCGATTCGGCCGCAGGAGACAATGGAAACGGCGCGCAGCATGATAGGCATTATTGACAGGGTGAGCGACGAAGTGTCCACCTGGGCCAAGCCGTTCACGGCGAATTTGAGCCGAGCCAAACGTGAATACGGCCGGTTAATTTCCGATGATGACAAGCCATTTTCCACGGCGGGTATGAAAGCGCAATTCAACATGATCCAGTGGTATTTACGCAAGCAGCAGTACGTGCAGTGCGTGACCCTGGCGCGGGAATGGTTAATATCGCAATTGTGCCTGTTGAAACAACGCGATCCAATTGATCGTGACGACAGGCAATCGATTGAACACATGCTGGGAACGTGGATTAGCGATGTTAAAAAAAATGAACCGCCCTCCGGCGTCCTGTTCGGAATTCCGGAAAAGGATATCGCCGCGCTGTTTGCTTCACTCAGCGATACACGCAACGATATGAACCACGCCGGCATGCGTAAAAATCCCAAACCAGCGGCAGCGGTTATAAAATCCATCGAGCATTTGGTTGTTGAACTTGAGCAGATGAAAATAAAATTTACAGGCAAATAATCATTCAAACTGAAAACCGTACCGCAATCATCTTGATTGTGATCAAGCTTAAAGCGTGAGCTACACCGTAACGCAATCATCCTGATTGCGATCAAGCTGGAAGCGTGAGTTACGTTGTGCTGCAATCATCTTGATTGCAACGTGAATTTAAGGAGAACAAGCGAAATAATGAGTTCGAACGATTTCTTATACATTACCGATCAATTCCAGTTAAACGAATATTCATCTGAACATGCCTTGCACATCCGAAAACGAAACTTGCCACACTGGGAAATGGAAGCCGCCGTTTACTTTGTCACATTTCGACTCTCCGATACAATCCCAGTCGCGATTATCAAGCAATTACGCGAGGCGAATGAACAGTCAATTGCGCTGGAACTGGCTCGAACTGGAAAAACGAACCACAACCGGGTGCATGAATTAAAATTCAATTTGCTTATGCAGATTGATGATTACCTGGATAATAATCAGGAGATACGCTATCTGTCAAATCCCGAAATTGCCCGGATCATTCAAAACGCGCTGCTGTTCTTTGGCGTTCTGTTCGTTCATGATATCGAACCGATTGCTGACATGCCAACCATTAAAATCATTCACAGCGAATCTACTGAGTCACTATTACCGAAACCGCGCTATATTCTTTTAAGGTGGATGATAATGCCGAATCATGTGCATGTGTTGTTACAGCCGTTGGTAGATACGGAAACCGGAGTGTGTTACACTTTGGAGAAAATATTCCATTCCATAAAAAGTTACACTGCGCAGGAGGCTAATAAAATTCTGAATCGGAATGGTCAGTTCTGGCATCATGAATCGTACGACCATATTGTGCGGGATGAAAACTCATTCGACAGAATCTGGCGATATATAGACAATAATGCAGTAAAAGCCGGGTTGTGTAGCGACGTGCTGGATTTTCAGTGGTCGTCTGCCTGTTTGATTAAAAAACTCAAGCTGGAAGCGTGAATTACACCGTACCGCAATCATCTTGATTGCGTTCAAGCTGGAAGCGTGAATTACACCGTATCGCAATCATCTTGATTGCGTTCAAGCTGGAAGCGTGAATTACACCGTACCGCAATCAT
>JAFGDW010000149.1 GCA_016931935.1 Candidatus Zhuqueibacterota bacterium
ACACGAACGGTGTCGAAGGCAACAGTCTCCTGGTATTCAACGAAATTATGTCTGCTGTAACGTCCGGCCTTCGACAAGCTCAGGCCTAGGTTCTGAACATAGTATCTGAGTTATCTACATAATCATTTATTTTTAAATTAAATAAAATCGTATCTAGAACTTGAATACCTTATTTAAATCAGCAATCACATTGCGTGCATGTTGATATCGGCTCTTCGGCTCTTTTGCCAGCATTTTTTCAATGATCGTATCAGTTTTCGCCGGCAAATGATATTTTAACGCTGTTGGCGGAGTCGGACTGTCTTTAAGTATTTTCGCGATGACTGTTGTAATAGTTTCTCCTTTAAATGGTTTTTCCCCTGTTAACATTTCATAAAAAACAACACCGAGCGAAAACAAATCCGAGCGGCCATCCGTTGCCCTGCCTTCGATTTGTTCCGGTGACATATAACTTGGTGTTCCTACGGTTGTCCCCATATGGGTCATCGTAGACGTATCCAGTTTTGCTACGCCAAAATCAACAATTTTTACAAAATTATCTCGTAACAACATAATGTTCGATGGTTTGATATCACGATGCACAATATTATTCTCATGCGCAAGCTCCAAGGCCTGGCAACATTGATGAATAATTTTGGCGGCACGCGCAGGCGCAAGTAATTTTTCATCGCGCAATACCTCAAGCAAATTTGTACCGTTAAGATATTCCATCGATATAAAAAAGACGTCATCTTTTTCTTCAACATCATATATCGTAATAATATTGGGATGATTCAACCTTCCGGCAGCTCTGGCCTCGCGAAGAAAACGTTGCTTGTATTCCTGAAAACGTTTTTCATTCACATCCATATCCAGCCGGATTGTTTTTAGAACAATGGTCCTGTCCAGTTTTATGTCTTTTGCTTTATAAACTTTGCCCATTGCTCCATGACCCAGCTCCGAAATATCAGTATATCGCCCCATCAGTAAATCACGCGCAGTCAATTCTTTGAATCCATTACCGACGCGTGCGGATTTTTCAATCGGACGGTTTTCCTTATGACGCTGTTGCACTCTCAATATCACCAATACAATTACACCAGCGGCAAAAATAATCACTAGCCACCAGCTATTCCAAACAACGGTCTTCGGTGCTGCTGTTACCAGAAGACTATCCATTAAAGCTACTACATCACGGTAGGTCGAATCACTTTGTATTACTTCCTGGAATAGTTGCCGGGCTGCATCTTTTTCTCCCAGGTTATATTTAATCTGACCCCTGGCATATAAATTTCCCAACTGAGCCGCCTGAAAATTAGGATTCGCTGACGACACCTGTTCGAAAAATAACTTTGCATCAATCCAACGTTTCATATCGAGCGCCAGTATACCCTGCGTGTAATTCAAATAATCACGCGCCGATTGCAGATTATAATCGGCATCAAGTGCTGCGCGGAAATGTGCAATTGCGCTTTCATAATCATGGTTTTCCAACGCGGCAATTCCGGCTCGATTTTCATCTGCTGCTAGATTATTCTTTTTTGGCTCCGGCTTTACCTCGACCTGTTTTTTTATCGGTTCAGGCGGATTTTGTATTGGTTCCTGTACTGGTTGGCGTAATTTCTGTAATGCCTGTTGAATTTCTCTGATTTTACTTTTTGTATCTTTATAATCCGCTGCAACACGTTCAAAACAAGTCAGGGCTTGTTCATATTGCGTTCGAGACTGATTTCGCGTTGCATTTTCAAGAAATTGGCGCCCCTGACTATAGTTTTCAATATTAATCATCGTGCGATTAATCGTTTTCAATTGGGCTGCTGCATCGCGATATTTTGGTTCCAGCCGAATGACCTGTTCGAAACATTGTTTGGCATTTTGCCAATCCCCTTTTTCGAACGCTACCTGACCCTTTTCATATTGATCTACAACCCGAATTCTATTCTTGACTTTTGTTATATTGTCCTGCGTTTCCTTCAATGTGCTATTCAATTTTAAAGCAAATTGATAACTATCCAGTGCATCCTTATACCGTTCTTCGAGAAAGAACACATCCCCCAATCCATTGTAGGCATACACATTGTCAGTTTCATAATCAAGAATTTTATTGTACTGATTCTTTGCTTTTTCAAAGTTCTGGTTGTCAACGTACAAGCCGGCAAGTTGGAATCGTGCAAGCACAAAATCCGGTTTAAACTCAACGGCAGCTTCAAGATAATCAATTTTGGTTTGCGGATTGGTTTCTTTTTGTGCTGTATCATAAAATTCCAAAGCACGTGTTTCATAGTCTTGTTGGGCTATGACTGGTTGCAATCCGGATATCAGATTAAGAGTAATAAAAAGAATTAGTATAATCGCATACGAAACGTTATTCATATTCATTTACCGGTAGTAAGCGAATGTCCTTTCAATTTGTCGGGAAATTAGGTGGTCCGGGCAGTTCTTCAGATGCCGGCTTTTTCTCATCCTTGCCATTTAGAAGTACAATCGCCATCACCAACGCAATCGTACCGCCGGCAGCATAGGTATACCATTTCTTGTACCAGGGCGTATTATAACTCTCCATCGGCGGAAATATCGGAGTTTGCGGTTGGCAATGCATTAGTTTCTCGGCAACCTGGGCAACCGTCTGATCGAGAAATTCCACCAGCGTTCCTTGCAATCGGCCGAATTCATCCCGAACTTCATTTGTTTTTAAGTCGATTAGTTTTACAGTAATTACATATGCATCCGCGACCTTACCCACAGTTCCGGCGATGACAAGATCGGTGTCAATTGCCTGCCCTACTGCCTTTATTTCATCCAATTCAGAAATTGGTCCGGCACGGTTTGGCAATTTTTCACGGATAACATCCTGAACGTAGCTTCTACTCATAACATAGTATTGGTTACATTTTTCAATTTCTTTGCGGAATCGATCCGTCACTTCATTTCCGATGATAGGAGAAATACCGGTAAAATCGAACTCCAATACAGCTACCTTTACTTTGCCATCCTTAACCTGCGCATGTAAAACAAGTCGCGGAAAAAGCATGTGAACAAAACCAATTAAAATGAATATTGAAATGATGCGTCGCATCGAATCACTCCTTTTATGCAATGGTTTTTCAGCATTAACAATAAATTTCAAATCTATGCCATTAAGTTAAGGTTGGCAGTCATTCTGAGTCAGCGCTTTTTGCTGACGAAGTATCTCATCGCTCGTAACCTTTCGTGGTAAGAGATTCTTCACTCCACGCCGCTTCGTTCAGAATGACGACTAATTAATCTAATTTAATGACATTGAATTTCAAGTAGCTTCAATGCTGTTAATAGTCGAGTGCGTATCAAATTGGGGGCATGATCCCCTAATCGTCTGATAACATGAATTGTGACTAACCACGTCCTTCAGGCGTGGTGGAAACAAGCAAAAAGAAGCCAGGCTTTAGCCCGTTAATTACATTAGGTGAGTGGCTAAAGCCAAAAAGTTGTTTTGTATTTCGGGGCTGTATCAAAAGTCAAAATTCGTACAATTTCTTCATGCTGAGCGAAGTCGAAGCATGTTGTTTTATTGTAAGTTATCATCCTTCGACTACGCTCAGGATGAAGCTTGACAAGACTTTTGATACACCCCCTTAGTCAATGAGAAATTCTGTTGAATGTATTGTGCCTACGATTTGATACAAACTCTTAATAGTCTGATGTAACTCCGATTAATATTAAATTTTAAGGTTCTAACTTAAATTAAGCGTTTTGCTATTGGCTTTTAGCTATTAGCACATAAAGCTAACAGCCTATGGCTAATAGCCAATCGCCGTTTTTAGTCTACCGTAAATGACGAACATAGCTTTCATAAATCGGTCGAAGAATATTATAGTAATCATCACTCCATGCCAATGTATTATAGATTGTGCTCATATCATCCAGCGGCTGCCAGCCAAAATCCTGTAGCTGTTTGATAATCCAATTATTTTTCGTCATACAAAAAAGCATGGGTTTTACACACAATTCTGGCGGAACATCTCCATCACGGCCTTCTGTCCACGCAGCATTAACATCGAAATGAATCGCCAGTGATTTTAACACCCCACGTAAATCATAATACCGGTTTGAAATATGGAATACGATGACGCCATCAGGCTCAATGCGATCAAAATATGTTTGGACAGCCTCCTTCGTAAGCAAATGAACCGGGATACCATCTCCGGTAAACGCATCTACGATAAGGATGTCATACAATGTCGCATCCGACTCTTCCGCCAGTTGAAGTCGGGCGTCGCCTGTTCGAACCTCGATTTTTCCTGCCGAACTATTGAGAAATGTGAATTTCCGCCTTACAAATGCATCCAGATCGGCATCGATTTCATAAAAAGCTAACTCGTCCCCGGTGTGCAACCACGCAGCCATGCTGCCGCACCCCAATCCGATGACTGCCATCTTTACCGGATTACCATACAAATGTTTCACACGGTGAAATGCCCCGCCGTTATAATAATAAGCTAATGGCAACCGCCGTTTATTTTTATCGATATATTGCCGGCCGTGTATAGTATTGCCATGACGTAATTCAATATAATCCTGTCCGTCATTGGTCTGTCGCGCTCTAATTTGGTAGACGCCAAAGAAATTCCTGTGTCTTTCAAGCACATGCGCAGCATCTATAAAATTATAGTGCCATTGATACGTAATCAAAACGATCGACGTAATAAATACCGACAGGCGCACGACTGCTTTCAATAATGAAGCATCTTTCCACCATCCGATATCCAGTCGCTTACCGATTCCGACGAAAATCAAGCCATTAACAGCAATCAAGAAATATATCTCATAAAAACCGGTAAACAGTTTTGGCGCCAGCAATACCGAGAATAGCCCTCCGCACCAACCACCCAATGCAATCACCAGATAGTAAACAGTCAATTTTTGTTTATCCGGACGCAAATGATATAATTCATAATGCGTAAGCCAGCACATTAGAAAGAACAATCCAAACAGAGCTAATATCAGCCACCAATGCAGCAGCAGCGTACACGCAAAAATGAAAAGCCACGAAAGCTCAACCCAATATCGACGTAACAATGAGCGGTTGCTGAATGCCAATATAAAACTTGCAAGATACAAAGCCAGTGGAATCACCCACATTAATGGAAACGAACCAACTTCCATGGTGACTTTGTTCGTCAACGCGATCAACATAACGGACGGTACGACGCTAAGGGCAAACCACTTCAAGTAAATTCGCAAATTTAATTTGTCACCGGTTAAGTCGGCTTCATGCCTAACTCTTCCTGAAGTAACAATATTTGGACGCAACACCCACCATGTGGCAACAGAAGTCAAGACGAAAATTCCGTACCCGACATTCCAAAAAAGTTGCTGCATCTTTAAACCAATAAACGGCTCAATCAGAAAAGGATAGGCCAAAAGCGCCACCAGCGAACCCGCATTCGATGCGACATACAAATCGTATGGTTCCCGGGTATCGTTGTTGTTCGCCATGGCAAACCTCCACTGAACCACCACAGCGTTTGTCGCAAGTATGACGAACGGAAACGACGCATGTTTTAACAATCGGGTGATCAATACAATGATTGGAAAGTCAGGCGCAACATTGCCAGCCACATGAATTGGCAGTTGAATTATCGGGATCAATACGATAAGCAAATGCCATTTCCCGATTCGCGGCGCAACCGTATGGGCATATAAATATCCGATAAATACAAAGCCCTGATACATCATCAGACATACTGCCCACACATATGCGGAGCCACCAAAAACCGGAGTTATCATTCGCCCTACCATCGGCTCTATGACAAATAACAAAAATGCGCTCAGGAATACCGATAATATCACGATAAATCGATTGAGAAAATTCATACCAGTATTCCGACTAATTGAAACATCCATCACGCTTCAATCTATTTCAAAAACAGTATTTTTTTCACCTGGCTCGCTTGACGGGTAACGAGCTTTGCAATATATACACCCGTCGGCACCACATCTCCATTCTGGTTGGTCGCGTCCCAAACAACCCGATACTCTCCTGCTGACTGCTGTTTGTGATTGACAAGTTTTCGCACTTCATCGCCCAATAGATTATAAATCACCAACGACACTGCCATATCATCCGGAATGCGGTATTCAATAACCGTTTGTGAGTTAAACGGATTCGGATAATTCTGTTGCAGGTAAACTGTTTCCGGGATTTGTACTCGGTGATCATCGGGTATCTCATCAGAACTTATAATAAGTTTGAATGTGCGTAAATTATTACCAGAATCGGAGGTATAACGGTACTTTTGTACATCCGGTACACTTAAAGAATTTTGTGAATTTTTATCTAACACATATGCATGCCAACCTTCTGGCAAATTGGCTAAAGGTTCGATTTCCAAATCTACCGCTGCATTGGCGATATTTGTCGCAATGTAAAAATCCCACGATGTTTCACCTGATTTATATGGACAAAAATCCCCTGCAAATTTCCCGGGATGGTTCCCGTTCTCATGTTGGAAATAAAGACTTATATAATTACCAATGACCGGAGGTTCGTGAAAATCAAAATCATCCAAACCGTCAATTGCATTCGGCAATAATCCGGCATAATTTTCATCATCGCTATAGCCATTTGCCCGGACTTTTAATTTCAGGATAATGGAGTTTGCATCTGGTTCCAGATTGAAGAGCGCAAGTTGTTTCGGCAACGTTGTTGGGGCTTCCAGTGGCGGAATGGTAATTGTTCCGGAGCTTCTCGCGTTTATTGCATAGCCATCCCACGGCATAAGTACTGTTTGGTTACCAGTAAAGCCATTATTATTGTTCACCCCATTATATGTCCAGGGCCCGTTGGCTTCGATTGTTGTATTCTTCTTTACATCCGACCATGCCACCGGAAACGGGAACGGATTACCGATCATGTTCCAGCCGGCATTTAATTGGATCGTGAAATCCTGATCCACTCGAACTGATTGGCCGGCGCTTACATCAAATGGCTGCGCATCTTTTGTAATCAACCAAAATGCTTTGCCCGGCTCAAACGATTCAATGTCATCAACTGAAAATTCGTAATTCCGATCATTTTGAAATCGGAACAGTCGCCACACCGTTTTATTGTAGGCGCCGAAATCATCGATTAACACATTGCCCGGAGATTTATCATCCAAATCAAACGGGACAGAGATCATGCGGTAGCTTTTGGCAACCGATGTCGCCTCGCTCGTTAACGAAGTCATTCGTACCGGTACATAATTCGGAATTCCGCCGGACGGACTGTAACTGACGACATCCGACTGATCGATCATTTCTATATAATACAGAATACCACGTTCCGTGATGTATTCCGTGGGAATAGCTGCCTGATAATTGGTCCCGTTTTGCAATTCCATCGGGGTAGCTCGATATGTACGCTCGCCCCCCATTTTCGAGTAAAGTGTTATTGATTTTAAAATGACGTCACTACTAATACCGGCGACGATCTCAAGCGCTTGTTCAGCATTCGCGCTAGATGGTGGTACATTTGTAATCGTCGTCGTTCCGCTGGAACCAGCATTTACGGTGATAAAGTCAACCTTCTGGTTTGTATCACTGCCATTTGCCCCATTGACCGTAAGGCTGACGGTATAGACACCAGCCGTCGCATAATTAACCAGAATTGAATCAGAAGCAGTTGATGACGCCGGTGTACCGCCGGGGAAGCTCCATGACCAGCTTGTTATGTCACCGGTTGATTGATCAATAAACAAAACGTTCAACGGAGCATTACCGGATGTGGTCGTCGCCATAAAATCCGCTACCGGTGGATTCGATACTCCCGTTCCGGTAAGAGTAATATGTAATGGATTTTCATCCGTATCATTACTGGTAATTTGTACGGATGCAGATTTTACACCTTGACTGTTAGGATGAAATTGGACAACAACATCATGAGTTTCACTGGGACTTAGGGTAACCGAACCTGCCCCGCTCATGATCGTAAATTCCGATGCATTTGTACCGGTAAGTGCTATTGCTGAAATTTCCAGGTTCGTCGTCCCTGCGTTGGAAATCACAAATGTTTCCGAAGAAGAAGAACTTCCGACCGTAACATTGCTAAAATCCTTATGGATCGGTGTAACGGCAATATCCGCTCCGACCACACCGGCGATCCCTTTGCCCGACAATGACACATTCAGTGGATTTTGATCTGCGTCATCACTGAAAATTTGTAGCTGAGCATTCGCATCCGATTGACTCGTCGGAATAAAGCGAATTTGAATTGTGTGGGTCTGATTATTTTCAAGATTAAACGAACCACCACCGCTGATGATTGTAAACAAATTCGCATTAGTACCAGCAATCCCGACGGAACTGACATGTAATGCGCTTTGGCCTTCGTTTTTAACTTCAAGGATTTTATCTGAACTTGAATTAACGACCACATCCCCGAACGCAAGCGATGACGGTGATGCTGTAATATTAGGCCCTGTAATCCCAGTCCCGGTCAGCGATACGACCTTCGGATTTTCATCAGGATCATCACTGTTAATATTCAATTCAGCGGTTTGTGTTGAAAGGGAAGTCGGCGCAAATCGAAGCTGCAGATTATGCGTCTGGCTTGATTCAATATTGAACGCACCACCACCACTTACAATGGTAAACATTTCCGCATTCCCCCCGGAAATAGTCACAGAGCTGATATGGAGTGTGCTCCCGCCATCATTTCGAATTTCCAAAGACAGGTCGGTATATGACTGAACCACAACACTTCCGAAATTCAGCGATGTCGGCGTGACAGTAATATCCGGCCCCGATACTCCTGTACCGGTTAAAGCAACGGTTTTTGGATTCTCATCAGGATCGTCACTGGTAATTTGAAGCGCGGCTACTTTGTTACCGGTAGATGTCGGAGAAAATCGAATACGGATATTGCGCGTTTGGTCTTGCTCAAGGTTGAATGCACCGCCTCCGCTGGTGATCGAAAACATAATGGCATCCGTACCGTCCAGACTCACAGCGCTAACGTGAAGTGTTGTTTCGCCTTCATTTTTTATTTCAAGCGACATTTCCAAACTGGATTGAACCGAAATGTTTCCAAATTCAAGCGTCGATGGTGTCACCGCGATATCGGGATCTGTGGGCACGGGAATACCTGTTCCGGTGAGCGCGACATCCAGTTGTCCTTCATCGGCATCATCGCTGACGATTCGCAATGCCGCACTCATGCTTGTTTCTGCAGTTGGCGCAAACTTCACTTGTATTGTTCGGGTCTGATTTTGCACCAGGTTAAATGCGCCGCCACCGCTGACAATTGTAAACGCCCCCGCATCCGTGCCTGTAAGACTGACACTGCTGACATGCAACGTGCTTTCACCATCATTTCTAACTTCGAGGGACATTTCCAGGCTCGATGCAACAAGTACATTGCCGAACGCCAGCACATCGGGCGTCACTGTAATCTCCTGTCCCGTCGGCGCAACGATACCATTGCCGGTTAAGGAAATATTCAAAGGACTTTCGTCGGGATCGTCGCTGGTTAACTGCAGTACGGCTGCTTTGGATGAGGTTGATGTTGGCGTAAAACGTACCTGAATATTACGCGTTTGGTTTTGACTTAAATTAAATGCACCGCCACCTGTTACTACAGTGAACATCGAAGCGTTTGTACCGGTAATTGACGCAGCGCTGACGTGCAGCGTGCTTTCTCCGACGTTGCTGACTTGCAAGGTAATATCCGAATGCGAATTTACGACAACATCACCAAATGCGAATGATGTCGTATTAACGCTAATATCCGGTGGGGTCAATCCCTTTCCGGTTAAGGAAACCGAAACCGGATTCTCATCAGGATCATCGCTATACAGTTGTAATTCTGCACTTTTATCGGATGATGAGGTTGGTGTAAAGCGAATCTGAATCGTTCGCGTTTGGCTCTGAGTCAGGTTAAATGCGCCACCGCCACTAAGAATTGCGAACATCGAAGCATTAGTCCCGATCGTACTCACTGAACTAACACGCAACGTACTTTCACCATCATTACGAACCTCAACCGATAAATCGCTGGATGAGTTAACGAGCACATCGCCGAATGCCAGCGTCGTGGGTGTAACAGTAATATCCGGCGCGGTTAGCCCCGTTCCTGTCAGGGCAACAGATAAAGGATTTTCATCGGGATCATCGCTGTAGATGCGCAATTCTGCACTTTTATCGGATGACGATGTTGGTATGAAACGAATTTGAATCGTGCGTGTTTGGTTTTGATCCAAATTAAATGCACCGCCACCGCTAAGGATCGTGAACATAGATGCGTTAGTACCGACTGTACTTACTGAACTCACATGCAGGATACTTTGTCCATCATTGCGAACCTGCACAGATAAGTCGCTATTCGAATTGATAAGCACATTACCAAATGCCAATGACATTGGTGAAACGCTAATATCCGGCGCAGTCACACCGTTTCCGGATAAGGAAACTGAAATTGGATTTTCATCAGGATCATCACTATAAATATACAATCCGGCACTCTTTGATGACGACGAGGTCGGTGTAAATCTAATTTGAATTGTTCGCGTTTGGTTCTGATCCAGATTAAACGCGCCGCCGCCACTGATAATGGAAAACATCCCACTATTCGTACCGGAAATGCTGCTTGAACTGACATAAAGTGTGCTCTCCCCCAGGTTCTTAACTTCCACGGAGAGATCGGCGCTTGCATTAACAATAACGTCGCCAAAATTTAGCGAAGTCGGTGTTACAGCAATATCTGCTGGTGACGCCAGTGTAGACGCATTTGCCGGGAAACAATACGGTGACGATCCGGAACCATTGTATGACCGAACCCGATAGTAATAAGTAACACCACTCGTTACATTAGTATGAACATGGGTTGTCGAGTTCGCCGATTTGTTCGAGAGAAATGTCCAGACTCCACCTGTTCCGACGCGGTATTCAATCCGAAAATTGGTTTCATTGGTGGAATTATCCTGCCAGGTGAGTTGAATAGAATTACTTGAATTGGCTGTCGCAGTCAATCCCGTTGGCATTATCGGGACATTGTTCAACACAATTCCGAGACGTTGACCAATAAAATCGGACAGTGTGGTTGTGGGGTAGACATACTGGCGCTCCATGTAAAATATGTCACCAGTTGCTGTGTTATAAAAATTATCGCCAAACCATAATCCACCCCAATAGCCGGCATTTATGACATTCTGTTTTACGGTTTCGTTCGATTGAGCAAACGGATAGCAAAAGAAATTAACACTCGTCCCCAAATGACTTTCAAGATCATCTTTAGAGCCATTAATTTCCGACCAGAGCTCCGAAGCGCTCAGTGATGTCAAATCAGGATGGGTACGTGAATGCGATTGGAATGAAAATCCATCGTTTTGCATTTCCAGGATTTCCGGCCAAATTAAATGATACGTAACGTAACCCTGTTCATCATAATCCCATGAGTTATTCTGGCGTGTTGCTTCACTATTACCAATTTTGCTGGTGATAATTGAATTTTCAGCAGTAAATCCGAATTTTTTTAATACTGGCACTGCCTGGGTATAGAAATTTTGATACCCATCATCAACAGAAATCACAATCGGCGATGATGGCAAGGATGTGCCAGAATTGATATACTGATAAATTTGATTAAGCTTGATAGGTGTAAGGCCATAGCCATAAATAAATTCGACCTGTTTTGCAAAATTATCGGTTGTTACCCACCACTGCGATGGCGAGCTGGTATCGATTTTATGATAGGCTAAAATTGGAATGCTTACAGGAGATTGACTGCTATTAACAATGGTAATGGAAAATGTTTTGGCGGGATGTCCCTGCTGATCATACGGAGGCCCTGATGAAGGGTCTTTTTGGTCTTCCGATGCATCGTTCAGGATTTGCCGGGTGGTACCTCGGTATTTAATAACGATTGATTTTGCGCTGTTGATTTTAACATTTAGTTTAATCCATATGGGACTGGCCGATTGTGAATAGTTTTCGGCGCCACCGCTGATAAGTGGATCCGTGCTCGTAATTTGACCGGTTGCACTCCATAATGTCGTTCCGATCGGATAATTATCCACATACAACCAGCCACTACTATAAGAATCCACGCTCACCTGATCAGAAACATCTGCACCAGCGATGGACACATCGAGCCATGCCTGATTCGCTGGTTCGGTTCCTACGTTATCAAAATAAACATAAAAAGTAAACGTTTGTCCTTTAACATAAGAAGACTGTATCGATGAAATGCTGACGCTGGGAATTGCCTGATTTACTAGTGCCTGATCGAGATTTCCGGTCTCTGAATTTGCCGGCTGTCCGAACACTTGTGGTTGGACGAGCAAACTCAAAATAATAATATATAGTAACGTTCTCATTTTGTCCAGCCCATATATTTAATTCATGTTATTACCCAGGCATTATCAATCAACCGTTCAACAATTAAGTTTCATTGAAATTGGGTGGAACGATTTGCTATATATATTCGATTGCATCTTATTATCGTCTGATTTTTTTCACATAGACGAGTAATGGCTTACCTGAGTACATTTTTATTTTTAAATTCCATTTTGAGAAACAATTGACATGCAATTATGAATATGCTTGTTAAGGCTTATTTTTTGTCTCCGTTCAATAAATTGATCCTTACCTACATCTATGTTACTGTACACGGGAGGATTCAAAATTCCCCTTCCTTTTTTAAGGGAAGGTGTTAGGGGAAGGGTTAAAAAAGGCGTATTTTCATGATTTATAACTGTAAATTTCCAGATTGTGTTTAAATGAACACTACAGTAAAAATAAGAATAGCATAACCATGAACGCGC
>JAFGDW010000150.1 GCA_016931935.1 Candidatus Zhuqueibacterota bacterium
AAACGTCTCTGCTAAAGGGATGCGGCCTAAATAATGATTGAACTAACCCGCGCAAAAAACGCGCGGGAAGCTCATCATCGCTTTATCTGTACATTAAGCTGTCAGGGAGAATCTATGAATCTTTGTAAAATAATTAGAAGCGGTGTCATTGGATTTTTATTTCTTTGTGGTGTCGAAAATGTAATGAGCGAATATATAATTAATTTAGCCTGGACTCCAAATTCGGAAAATGTTTCCCATTATTGTATTTATCGATCGGCGAACAACGACTCAAGTTTTATTATGCTTGCTACAGTCGCGCACCCCGATACGACATTCAGTGATGAGAATGTCAAAGCGAATGAGCATTACTATTATGTAGCCACTGTCGTATCAATTGAGGGATTGGAGAGCGGATTCTCCAATGTTGTTGATACACTAATTATGATTTCAAGGATAGAAGGATTATCGGCTATTTCAGGAAATGTAATCGATGGAAAGGTCACGTTGTGTTGGTCAACAACTTCAGAATGGAATAATTACGGATTTGAAGTTCAGCGATATAATTCTGAATCGCGGATATTTGAAAAAATTGGTTTTGTTGAGGGCCATGGCACAACAAGTAAAATTAATCATTATCACTTTATTGATAATGATATTCATGAGTCTCAATGCACATACCGTCTAAAACAAATCGATACCAATGGTGATTTCGTGTATAGTGAGTCGATTCATGTAAACGTACAAGCAGCGATCGAGTATCAATTGAAACAGAATTATCCGAATCCATTTAATTCATCAACTCAAATCCGCTATTCAGTGGCTGACCCGGGACATGTGGAATTAATTCTTTTCGATATTACAGGGCATGAAGTCACAAAATTAGTGGATGAATTCAAAAATTCAGGACACTATTGGGTATTATGGGATGGCAAAAATAGCGAAGGATATAAGGTGGCCTCTGGAGTATATTACTACAAATTGAAAACTACCGAAATGACGTTGCTGAGAAAATTGAATTATGTGAAATAATGATTTTGCTTTGATTACTTAACATAAATCCCTTGAAAGTTTTTAACAAAAAATGATGCCCAACTCATTCACAAGTGTTGGGCATCATTTTATAAAGTATTGATCAAGACTTTACCAACTCTTGCGCAATACTTTAGCAGATGTTACCAAATATTTTATTGTCTGTATGGCATCAATTTGAATATATAAAAATGTACCACCAAATACATTAGTTAAAATAAAAAAGCGGGAGCAAAAACTCCCGCTTTTTTTATGCGTCAATAGAGAATTACTTATATTGGAAAATCATCGCATAAATTATGAGTCCCACCAATGAGAAACCAATCGCGAGACAGAGCAATCCAAAAATATGCGACCACACGAGATGTAGCTTCGATGGTGGTCCGACTAATTTATCATTCAATGTATTGTTGGCCGTTTCCATTTCGAATTCACGTGGTCGTTCGTGTTTGAACACCTGAAATGGCACCGTTCCGGTGAAAATAACCGGATCCATCGGGAATTTTTCCGGGCGGAAATGTGTATTAAAAAAATGTACGGTGAAGATAAAGCCTGTTGCCAGTAAAGCTTCATCACTATGGATAATAGTGGCGACATTGATAAGATAGCCCGGCAAAAATTTTGTAAAGAATTCCGGGAACCACAATATTAATCCGGATATACCAATCATCGAAACACCCCAGAATACAGCAAGGTAGTCAAATTTTTCCCAGTATGTCCAGCGTCCGTATTGCGGTTGTTTTTTACGGCCAAAGAACCAAAATACGGTTTGAAAGAATTCCTTGACATCTCGCCAGTTCGGGAATAAACCTTCCTTATCGAAAATAAAATTAAAAAGTGATTTTCCGGACTTCTTCCAATTTTTGTATAAAAATACAAAATGAATCGCAAAGTAAATAAAGGTTAGCACTGCAGAAAAGCGATGGATCGCCCCGGCAACCTCAAAGCCGCCAATCATACGGGCGATTAATTCAGCCCATTTCGTGGAGGCGAACTTCAGAGTCATTCCCGTTATCGCAAGTCCGAAAAAGCTTACAATGACAATGATATGCAGTAGCCGCCAGACAAAATCAAAACGCTTATAATATTTTTTGGATTTGTCTTCTAACTCTTTTTCCATTTTGTATCGCTGACGGAATGAACGCGGAATCCATATTAATGTATGCAAACCGAAAAATGAAAATGTTCCGATTAATAGAAATGTCATTGCCCAAAATGTATAAAACAGAAACGGATATTTGACACGATTATGATGAGTCGCGTGAGTCAGGTAGCCCGTAAATTGTCTGTTTGAGTTTGGGTGACACTTTTTGCAGGTTTCAACAACGTTTTCCTGACTTAACATCGATTTGGGATTATCCGTTGGCAATATGCCATGGGAGCCGTGACAATCCGAGCATTTCGCAGTCTTACCAGAGCCCAGTAGCGATACTTTGCCGTGATAGGTATCAAAATAAGTTTCGGTTTCATGTTCGTGGCACGTGCCGCATTCAGCGAGAATTTCCTGTCGAAATGATTCCTCGTCGATTCGAATCACCTGATGAGCTTTATGGCAGTCCGGACAGGATGGTAACTTTTTATCTGTTTTTGTAACGGTCGGACTATGAATTGATGAACTGAATTCTTCATAAATTCCAAAATGGCATTGTCCGCACGTTTTAGCGATATTAGTGTGGTTAACACTTGAATTCGGATCAGAAGGCGGTAGCTCATAGTGCGATGTATGGCAATCGGTACAAATTGCCGTTACTAAAAGACCACTTTCAATTAATCCTTTGCCATGAATACTCATTGTGTATAGATTAATAACATCACCGGTTTCGCCCTCGAACCGTAATGCTACTTCTTCGCCTGCTCTGTGACATTTGCCACATAATTGCGGAATATTACGCTTAAAGATCGGGGACGTCACATCTGATTTCAATTGAATATGATGAGTTCCGTGGCAATCGCGGCAATCCGGTGCATTTTTGTCGCCCTTGGCAGACAGTTGGCCGTGGATACTGGCCTGATGATCAATCGTTGGCTGTGCATGGCAGATTGAACAATCGACTGGTCCGGAATCCTTGCATACCGGATTATTCCGATGACTCACGTTCACGTGACATTTCACGCATTGGATATTATTGCCATGCGCCGATGTTGCAATGTGTTCCGTATCGACATACAGCGAATCAACCTGACCATTCTTTGTCCTGATCAAGTCTTTGCGTGAGTGGCATTTCATACAGTAATCATCGGACATCGTGTCGTAATAAAATACCTTACGGATTTTATGCGGCGAATGACATTCAATGCAAGCCGGAATAATATTGGGTTGTTTTTCCCATAGTTCACCCCGGATGACTTTTAAATGCACCTTTTCAATTTGCGCATGGCATTTCATACAGGTTTTGGCAATATTGTTCCGATTGATGGAGGATGCCGGGTCGGTGTGCGGTAAAATTCGATGCGATGTGTGGCAACTTGTGCATACTGCCGTAACAATCAAACCCTGGTTAAAAAGTCCGGCGCCATGGATAGACATCGAATAATTTTGGATAATATCCTTTTCCGGAATATTATGCCGTCTTACCATTTGCGAGCCTTCTTTGTGACATTTGCCGCACATAACAGGAATATTCATGATGTAAGTTTGTGCTTTTGGATCAGAAGGTGGCAAAATATCATGGTAGCCGTGACAATCAATGCAACGCGGTGCATCGGGATCATTCTTTGCAAGCGCTATACCATGCAGACTGGCATGATAGTCTTCCGCCTCTTTATCGTGACACTGGCCGCAATCGACTTTTTGCAGCGGTGAATCATGCGGAAAATCTTCAACATCAGCATCCACGTGGCACGAAACACAACCGTTTTCACCATGGACTGAATTGGTAAATGGTTTTAATTTCAAGAAGACAGAGACTTCTTTGCCATTCTGTTCCATTGTGAGCGTTGGGTCAGAATGACATTCGAGACAAATTTCATCCTCAGCAGAAAATAATGTGAGGGGAAAACAAAACAGAAAGAGGAGAACAAAAAGTTTCTTTGTGTTCATAAAATTTTTATAGAGTTAATTAATGATAGTGTTAACAATGGAGGTAAGGTAAAAATATAAAAATATTATTAATAAATATCAAGAAAAATATGCTCTAAAAAATTAATCTCTTGACATTCAGTTTTTCTTTTTGTATAATAACACCATATAAATTATGATAT
>JAFGDW010000151.1 GCA_016931935.1 Candidatus Zhuqueibacterota bacterium
GAAAGATTTGGTGTCTTCGAATTAAAATATTGGGTGAATTTAGAAGCTAAAAATTTGTTCTGTCTGGTACAAGGACCAAATAAGGAGGCTTGTAACGAAGTTCACAAACAATCGCATGGAAATACAGCCTGTAATATCATCGAGGTGTCTGAAGACGAGTTTAATCTTTATTTCGGTATTGGAAAAAGTGTTAACGATATGGCGCACACGGAATCCGGTGAAATTGATACAGGTTATCGAACCATTCTTTTACTAAGTCTTGATGATTTGGCCGGGCAAAACAGTCACTATTTGAATGAGATAAACAGGTTAATTGAGTACCATAAAGGCGTCCGGGTGATTTATCCGGATGATGATTTTTTGGTCTCTTTTATTTTTGCATCCAATGCAATTTTGTGCGCAAAAGCTATTCATAAACTGTTAATATCAATTCCGGATAATATAGAATTTAATTTAACATTGGTCAGCGGAAAACCGGTTGATGAAACAAGTGTCGATATTTTTGAAAAAGCAAAAAAGAAAGTTCACTATTTATGTGCGCTTGGCTTAAAAAAAGCAATGTATCTTGATTTTGAGACGAAAGCGCTTACGGATAAGGAGCAGATGTCATCCAAAATAAAAACGGACGAATTTAATCTCGTTAAAGCGGAAGACTTTATTTTCTCATTTCAACTATTTGAGATTTTGGATAATAATATGAATCAACCCGAATTTAAAAGTGAAGATATTCATGAGCGGCTGGGAATGAGTAAATCGCAATCATATAGAAAAATAATATCATTAACAGGCAGACCGCCGAATCAACTGATTCAGGAATTCCGGCTCCGCAAATCATTGAAAAGTCTTAAACACAATAGTAAAACAATCGCTGAAATCGCTTTTGATTTAGGCTTTAACAGTCCTTCCTATTTCGCCAAATTATTCCGAAAACGATTTGATATCACACCTACTTATTTCACCAAAATTTCAAACGCCAAATAGTCATTGAAATAGTTCATTTGGATCAATTGTCACAGCTTTTGAATCGGATGTAATATTTATTTGATCAAAAACGCTGTATATTTGTATTACGTTGATCTTAATGGAGAATCCGAAATATTTTAGAGTCATCTATTACTCATTTTAATCATTGATACAAATTATAAAGGAAAAGCAGATAATGAAATCTACTATTAAAGATTTAGCTGCGCCTAAAATAGAAACGTTTTCTTCGCAATTACGGGGAACCAGAGTTATGCCTGCCGATGCGAGTTATGCCCGGGAACGATACGTGTATAACGGCATGATAAACAAGCATCCGGGAATGATTGTGAAGTGTGCCGATGTTGCAGATGTGATCGCGTCTGTAAATTTGGGCAGAGAAAATAATTTATTGGTTTCAGTTCGAGGCGGCGGCCATAATGTTGGCGGATTGGGTTTGTGTGATGATGGGTTAGCTATCGATTTGTCAGGTATCAAATTCGTCCGTACGGATGTTGCCAATAAAACGGTACGAGTTGGCGGCGGCAATCTGTGGAGTGAAGTCGATCATGCAACACATCCGTTTGGGCTTGCTGTTCCTGCTGGAGTCGTTTCAACAACCGGAGTTGGCGGCTTAACTCTGGGAGGTGGAGTTGGATATTTATCACGTAAATATGGCCTTACAATTGATAATCTGTTGGAAGCTGACATGGTTCTGGCCGACGGCTCGTTTGTGACAGCGAGTGCTGAGCATAATTCAGATTTGTTTTGGGCGATTCGTGGTGGCGGCGGAAACTTCGGAATTGTCACATCCTTTAAATTTCAGGCATATGACGTAAAAAAAGTTTTTGCTGGCCCCACACTATGGCCAATTGAAAATGTAGAGGAAATAATGGAATGGTATCATGAATTTTTGAATCAAGCGCCGGACGAATTAAACGGATTTATTTCAACAATGGTCGTTCCCGGGGCGCCATTTCCCGAGCATTTACACAACAAGCAATTCTGTGGAATTGTGTGGTGCTATTCCGGTGACATGGATATGGCTGAAGAAGCCTTTAAACCGATCTTGGCGAAACAACCACTATTTGAACATATTGGCGAAATGCCTTATCCAACGGTACAATCTTTGTTCGATGGATTGCTGCCATCCGGTATGCAGTGGTATTGGAAAGCTGACTTTTTTACTGAATTGGGAGCGGAAATCAGGGCAGCCCATTTAGAATATGGATCAAAAATACCAACGCCTCTTTCGCAAATGCATCTGTATCCGATTAGTGGCGCTGCCGGAAGAGTCGGGAATGAAGAAACTCCCTGGGCTTACAGAGATGCGAAATATGCGGGTGTAATAGGCGGCGCCGATCCTGATCCGGCAAATGTAGAGAAGATGACGAAGTGGTGCAAAGATTATTGGGACGCATTGCATCCCTATTCATCGGGTGGAGCGTATTCTAATTTTATGATGGATGAAGGTCAGGAAAGGGTAAAGGCATCGTACAAAAATAATTATAACAGGCTTGTTTCAATAAAAAATAAATACGATCCCGAAAATCTATTTCAAGTAAATCAAAATATTAAACCATCTGTATAAAAGTAAAAATAGTAATCATTTAAACTAACAAAGGAGAAACACCATGAAATATTTTATAATCTTTTCAATCGTTCTATTTATACCATTTATTCTATTCGCACAAAACCACAGAATTAATGTTCCCGGCGACTTTACCAAAATACAGGATGCTATTAACAGTTCTGTTGATGGCGATACTATTCTTGTAGCGCCGGGCACTTACTATGAAAACGTAAACTTTAAGGGTAAAAACATTCTACTCTCAAGCCATTATTTTTTTAATGAAGATGTCAGTTTCATAAACACGACGATTATAGATGGCAGTAAACCGCAATTTTCTGACACAACAAGTGTCGCTTTATTTTTAAGTGGCGAGAAAAATACAGCAATACTTCAAGGTTTTACTATAACAGGCGGGAAAGGAAGTAGAGTACGTGATCAAGACATAAATCAAATTGTTCGATCTGGCGGAGGGATTCTTATTGATCACGCTTCACCAACCATCAGGCACAATATCATTGCTTATAACAATACAACAAATTCATCGGGTTTCGCAGGAGGTGGGGGGATAGCTGCCCATCATTCAAACGCAATAATCAGTAATAATATTATATATAAAAATAATGCTGAAGATGGCGGAGGTGTTATTCTTGGGCATTCTGGAGTACTATTCAGGAATAATGTAATAGCTTTTAATACAACGAATCCTACCCATTTTGGAGGCGGAGGTGTTTTTGTCCATGGTGTGCAAGGCAAATTTATAAATAATACAGTTGTATATAATTCTTCGGATAAAGGCGGTGGTATTGCAACACATGATGGTGATTTCCCCATTGTAAATATTGAAAATTCTATTATTTATGGTAATACCACTGGTTCATCCAATGCACAAATAACTGGTCCGGGTACTTTCAACATTACCAATACAAATATTGAAGGTGGCTGGTCAGGAAATGGGAATGTTGATGAAAATCCTTTGTTCATAGAAAACACCCCTTTAATTCTCCAGGAAGGTTCACCTTGCGTTGATAGGGGTGACCCGAACATCGTTAACAATGATTGGGAAGATGCCGATAATCCTGGCTTCGCTCTATCCCCGGCGCTTGGTACATTGAGAAACGACATGGGCGCGTATGGTGGAAATCAATATAAGTCGATGCCATATTCAAATGTGCTAATTACAGGGGTTGAAGATGAAAACAAAACCACCCCAAATAATATTAAATTGAACCAAAACTATCCCAATCCTTTTAATCCGACAACAACGATAACATATGAGTTACCATTCACGACGAACGTGGTGTTAACAATATATGATGTACTTGGACATGAAGTCAGGACACTCGTGAACACACACCAACTATCGGGGCGCCAAAGTGTGACGTGGGATGGCAGGAACGGGCATGGTACAAAAGTAAGTTCAGGCGTTTTTATATATCGCTTACAGACAGAAAATCGTATTCAGACCAGGAAAATGATTTTAATGAAATGATGCGTACGAACGTTCTATTATCTTCTCAAAAAAAGCCGGTAGCGATAGATGGGTCTTGTAGATTACATAGTGCATAACAGGAGAACGAGAGTCTTCGCTATGCGACATGATCTATACGCTGTGCATCTTCTTTCGCCATCAAATAATGAATAAAAACAAAGGAGAAATATTATGAACAACATAATTAAGAACAAAACAGTATCGGTAATTCTTATTTTATTGATCGGTTTTCTTGCCACTTCGTGTGATGAGAAAACACCAGCAGAACCGGAAGCCACTGTATTTGATGTTCAAGGTGAAAATGGCTTTGTGGGTACAGTCGATGGAACCAATGCTTTTATCGCCTTATTGGTAACGGAGGTTGAGGCCATCGTTTATGTATGCAACGGTGATGATGAGGATATTGCGGAATGGTTCAGAGGCCCAATCGCCGATCCCGCTGACATTAGTTTAACAAATAACAATGGCGCACAAATTACAGGAAAATTTGACGCGAGTTCTTTTACGGGTAATGTAACGTTCAGCGATGCAAGCGTTCATTCATATACAGCGACTCCGAACACCGGACGCAAGACCGGTATATTTCGTGTGTATGGAGACCAGGCAATTCAAAATGAATTAGTCGCGGGTTGGATTGTGAATGCTGCCAGCGAAGAACGTGGTTCTGTAAGAGTGAAAGGTAAAAAACAGAGCCCCACAGGCATTGGTGGTGTGCTTGACGGTACCTCAAATACAGTGGCTATGTTTGCAACATCCTATCCAGTCTTTCGTTTTTTCTTGCAACGATCTGCCGCCGACTCATTGCAAATAATTGCTCCAAATAATTAAATCCTTGAGAGGCAATCATTAGGGCAAGTTAGGTGTATAGTTGAAGTGGGAATTTCTCATGACGTACTATGATAAGAATAACCGATTTCATCCAACAAAAGATGCGACACCGAAACGTTTGTACAACTAATAGGGAGTGTTTAATATAACGCTTCCTTTTGGCATATGGATGTACTTTCGATTTTATCTGTGACATATTTTTATGGTTGTGTGAGTACGACCCTTATCCCTATTAAATATTATCTTTTAAACCTGCCGAAAATTCTGTCATACAAATATTGTCATAACCCACTCAATTCCGAAAAATCAATTCGTTATCGTTGATCATATACTGTTTCATACCTATAGAACTGTGCAAACGTGTTGTCGCGAATCGAAATCCTGTGGGTTAAGGATCATAATCCCCGAATAAATAATCCTATCCATAATTAAAGTCATCAGTGTCCGCGATAAGAAATTAAACGAATGCGGATGATCTTTATTTAAGGTTTTCGTAATGAAAATTTCAATCGA
This sequence comes from Candidatus Zhuqueibacterota bacterium, assembly GCA_016931935.1. Classification (GTDB taxonomy): domain Bacteria; phylum Zhuqueibacterota; class Zhuqueibacteria; order Thermofontimicrobiales; family Thiofontviventaceae; genus Thiofontivivens. The sequence goes on from JAFGDW010000151.1 coordinate 5,364, forward strand.
TATATCCGGATCGCCTCTGTTTTATGAGACATGTCTCATTAAGAAGTGAGATTTTATATTGTGGCTATCAGAGAATATAAAGTGAGTAAGTTATTGTTTTAGATTATATAATCAATATGAATATGTGGGTCGTTTATAAGTTTATGAAGTACTGCAAATAGATGTCTCATTAACTGATGTGTAAGTGGACAGCATATTTATAAATCTGATATTAAAATGTCCTTTATTGTTGTAATTATAGAAGGTTATAAATAGTACATTTTTTATCCTATTTTTGGCATGTTATTTGACTCTACAATTTAAATATATAATTTCATAATATATACATGATGCGAAACGATTTTTACGACTTCAAACAGTTGAATAATATATTTGAAAGTCAGCCAATGATATGATAGGCAAACGGATACGACATTACAAAATAGTGGAAGAATTAGGACGCGGCGGTATGGGTGTCGTCTATCTTGCCGAAGATACAATTCTCGATCGCCAGGTAGCGATTAAATTTTTACCGCATCATATTGCCGGAAATCCAACTGAACGTGAAAGGTTTAAAGTTGAAGCCAAGGCCGCTGCAGCGCTGAATCATCCAAATATTACCACAATTCATGCCGTCGAGCAAACGGATGAAGAATTGTTCATCGTCATGGAATACATCGAAGGCAACGAGTTGAAGGAGCTAATCAACTCCGACATTTCGCCCTTTTCCAGGGGGGGATTAAGGGGGGTTTTAGACATCGCCATTCAAATCGCCGCAGGTTTAGAAGCCGCTCACAAAAAGGGTATTATCCATCGCGATATCAAATCCACCAATATTATGGTGACAAATTCTGGAATCGTCAAGCTGATGGATTTCGGATTAGCTAAATTACGCGGTGCTGCGCATCTCACTCGTATTGGCACAACTGTGGGCACAGCGGCTTATATGAGTCCAGAACAGGCTAAAGGTGAAGAAGCCGACGAGCGCAGTGATATCTGGTCGCTTGGTGTGGTGCTGTATGAAATGCTCACGGGGCAAATGCCATTCAAAGGCGAGTATGAACAAGCGGTGATCTATTCAATTCTCAACGAACCCCCGGAACCAGTTTCCGATACATTGGGCGCCAAATCGCCAGGATTACAGTCCGTTATCGAGAAGTGTTTGCAGAAAGATAGAAATTACCGCTATCAGAATGTTGCTGAACTTTTAAATGATTTGAGCGCAGTAAAAAACGATCAGGCAGCGGAAATTATGCATACGCCGATTTCCCAAAAAAGGAAAAATCCCGCCCGCGCGTCAGCAAGTGGATATAAGAAATTTGCGGTTGCCGGTGGATTAGTTGCAACGGTCATGATTTTGGCATTAATACCATTCAGTCGGGAGCATTTTAGCTCGCTTTTCAGGCAGAACCCGGCGACGAATGAAAAGCACGTGTTAATCCTTCCGTTTTCTAATATTGGTGGGGATGTAAACAATCAGGCGTTCTGCGATGGTCTGATGGAAACACTTTCGAGCAAATTGACACAGATTGAACAATTTCAGGGGACATTGTGGGTGGTTCCGGCAAGTGAAGTGATTCAACATAATGTGAAAAGTATCAGCGATGCCCAACAAATGTACGGTGCTAATCTTGCCATTACCGGCAGTTTGCAGTTTATGAATAACATTTTTCGCTTAACGTTAAATCTTGTTGATGCCAAAAATTTGCGCCAACTCAATTCGGCGATTATTGATGTTAATGCCCGGGAATTAACTTCGTTACACGACCGGGCTGTCATTCATCTAATGGAAATGCTACACATTGAACTTGATCCAAAATCAAAAGATATTCTCATGGCAGGAAATACAACTGTGCCGGCAGCTTATGAATATTATGTTCGGGGCAAGGGCTTCCTTCAGCGTTATGAAAATGCTGAAAATATTGATGAGGCAATTCGGCTGTTTAAGCTAGCTACAGAAAGCGATAATTCATACGCACTGGCGTTTGCCGGGCTTGGCGAGGCGTATTGGCGCGATTATGAAATTACCAAAAAAAATGATCTGGTGGAATTGGCGGTAAATGAAGCCGAAAAAGCATTCAGGCTTGATAGTCTGCTATCTCCAGTAAATATCACCCTGGGGATTATCTATTCCGGTATTGGGCAGTACGATAAGGCTATCAATCAATTTAAACAGGCGCTGTCCGGTGATCCATCAAATGCAGCAGCCTATCGTGGATTGGCTCGGGCATATGAGTCGACCGAGAAGGTTGCCGAAGCCGAATTGACGTACAAGCGTGCAATTGGTTTGAAACCGGATTATTGGGCTGGTTATAATGATCTGGGGGTATTTTACTTTCGGAATAGTCGATATGAAGATGCAATTCAGCAATTCAAACAGGTAATTAAAATAACTCCCGACAATTATCGTGGCTATAATAATCTGGGCGGCATTTATTATATGCTTGAACGCTGGAAGGACGCCAGAAACATGTTTGAAAAGTCGTTAGCGATTCGCAAAAGCTATAATATCTATTCTAATCTGGGCACGTTGTACTATATTGAAAGCAAGTATGAAAAAGCGGCCGGCATGTATGAGCAGGCATTGGAAATAAATAAAAATGACTATCTGACATGGGGAAACCTGGCGGCAACCTATGAACTTATTTCTGGTAAGCAAGCCAGAGCAAATCAATTGTACCGGCAGGCAATTGCCATGGCTGAAGAACAGCTCACGATCAATCCGCATGATGCGGACGTGATCTCTAATCTGGCATCATACTATGCGGATGTCGGTGATTCTTTAAAATCAATAACGCTGTTAACACAGTCTATTGAAATGGCCAGTGACGACATCCAGGTTATGTATCGCGCTGGCTCCACCTATGAACATCTTGGGAACAGGGAACAGGCACTGCTTTGGATCGGCCGGGCACTAAAAAACGGCTATTCTCGTTCTGAAATTGAAAACCAGCCTGAGCTGGCGCAGTTGGTCGCTGATAAGCGGTATAAGCAATTGACAGTTGATAAAAAATAAATAAGCGGGGGGCGCTATTTAATCGTTTCGCCGGAACTAGTCGGATGAACGATTTGGAAAGTCATTAATATCTAAGGAGAAGGTTATGAAAGGAAAAAATGCACATTTAATTATCGGAGCAACATTATTATTTATGCTTGGTTTGTATCTTTCACCAGATTCAGCATATGCAAAATCGTATGAGCTAAAAGTCGTGAAGGTCGATGGCGTCTGGAAAGTTATTGACACTGCGGATGTAAACAATAAACAAATTAAAGTAAAACGAAATGAAACCGTTACCTGGACGGCTGATGGATCGGATGTTTATTTCCAGTTTTCCAGTGATATGAAATTTAAAGGCCAAGCCGCAGCAGATGATCTCGATGGCGGGTACACAAAAGTTCTTAAAGCCGGAAAAAAATTAAAATTGAAAGTAAAAGCAGATGCCCCGCTTGGTGATGAAGTGTACGCTGCATTTGTTTTGGCTGATAAAGTGTTTGCAATTGGCGGCTCTGCACCACGAATTGTTATTGAAGGGCAATAGTAATCATGGAACGGATGAATGCAGAAATGCTTAATGTTCCGGATAAACTACCAATTGGATAATTAATCCCAATTGCTCGATATACGATGCAATTAACGTGTGAGCGGAAGTTATACCAAGCTTCCGCTTATCGTAATATTTCTTTGGATGATCGGAAATATAAGTGGCATCAAAAAACAAAAAGAAATCAGGACAGATTCGATATGACAAATGATGAAATTATCAAATTAAAGCAGGAAAACGAACGACTGCGTCGGGCAATTGATGAGTTGTCCATATTGAATGATATTGCAACCGCGATCAATACAACAATGACCGTCGAGCAACTCATTGATTTGATTGTCAGGAAATGCATCAACTTGCTTAAAGTGGAACAAGCCGTTGTTATGCTACTCGATGAGACAAAGATTGACGATCCGTTTCAAACGATGATTCGTCGCGCTGATCGTACCTCGCGAATTATGCCGATTAAGCTGGATACGCAGTTGACCGGCTGGATGCTAAAGCACGAAAAACCGCTTGTAATTAATGATTTTGCCAAGGATGATCGTTTCCAGAAAGTGGTGGATGATTTTTTCCCGATTCGCTCATTGTTAAGTGTGCCATTGATTACCCAAAACCGCATGATCGGCCAGCTTACCGTTTTTAACAAAGCATTAACCAGTGTATTTACCAGTGACGATGAGCGGTTACTTTCAATCATTGCTACACAATCGGCTCAGGTGATTGAAAATGCCCGGCTTCAGGAAGAAGAGCACAACTTACAGCTAATAACGAAAGATTTTGAGGTTGCCCGGGAAATTCAGGTAAATTTACTGCCAAAGGAAAATCCGCAATTTCCAGGTTTTGATATTGCCGGGAAAAGTATTCCTGCAAAATTTGTGGGGGGAGACTGTTTTGATTTTATTTCAGTGAATGATAACCGACTTGCCGTAAGTTTGGGTGATGTTTCGGGCAAAGGTCTGTCCGCCGCATTGTTAATGGCCAATTTGCAGGCAAGCATTCGTGCACAAACGCTGATAAATTCCATGCCGAAAAAATGTTTGGAGAAATGCAATCGCTTGTTATATGATAGCACTGACAGTGAAAAATATGCAACGCATTTCTATGCTATTTTGGACAATCGAAAAAATCAGATCTGCTATGCCAATGCCGGTCATAACAGGCCGATTCTGTTTGGGAAGAATAAGCCGCCAATCCAGCTCGAGACCGCGGGCTTAATGCTCAGTATCTTCAAAGACCATGAATATGAGCAGAGTGAAGTTTGTCTTGATCCGGGCGATTTATTACTTATTTATTCCGATGGCATAACCGAGGCGATGACAGTCCAGGATGAGGAATACGGAGAACAGCGGCTGACGCAATTTGTGGAAACAGTTAAATATAAGTCCGCCCATGAAGTGATCGACTTAATTCTTAACGACGTAAAATCGTTTGTCAAAGGTCATCCCCAATCGGATGATATGACGATGATTGTAATAAAGAATGTTAATTAACCTGTATACTATTTTTTTATATGTATATAGGATTAAATTTGTCC
>JAFGDW010000152.1 GCA_016931935.1 Candidatus Zhuqueibacterota bacterium
CCGCGAATTGCGCGAATGGACGCGAATAGAAATTTATTAAGTCTTATAAAAACAATTGATGAAAATTATTGAAATTCGTGGTTAAGCACTTTTTAGAGTGGACTCATTTATAAAATTAGCCTTTCATTTTCATTTAATCATCGTTAAAATGAAGGAATACTTAAGAACTATAATTTTTGGTCACAACACATCTACTATTATTAATACGTTTGAAGTGGCCATCCAGCGATAGTCTAGTGTCGAATTAAACTAGCTGTGCTATTCTCGGTACACTTCATCCTTATTGAGCACACTCGCTTCCTTAACGTTTCTCCCCGACATACGGGAGACTAACTGAGCAATATCAATTTTTTGATTTATCGTTAGGTCCGCGGGCAATCGATTGGTTGTCCAGATTTCTCCATTTTGAAATTTAATGACATATTCACGTCTGTGAATCAGGTCGCCTTTCGGAGCTATCAGCGAAGGAGCGGTTCGTATGGAAGCAACATCTGAATATTTAAATTTTCGATCCACTATCGAAAAAAGCCGGTTGATAATAATCTGATCGGATGTAAATACGGTGTACCAATTAAAAAAATGAAAAGCATAACGATTGTGACCACTGATATAACGGTTAAAGTTGGGACCTCGATTTTTATTATATTAATTCCATACTTCATATTTTGATAACTCACATATTCACTATACCTACGCTTAGTTAAAAAAACTTCAATAGCCTATCAGATAACAATCCGCCACTCCCCATTCCTGCCATTACCGCAGGCAGAATCCAGGGCCTGTCAGTAGCTACGATGCTGAAATATGCGTCATTAAACCGAGTATGAAAAAATGCCCCTGGTTTTGAAAAAATAAACCACCAAAGATATCCGCTACTACATGCAAAAACGAGAAAACAAATGATAGCAATAAATTCCCAGGTTGTATAGTTCTTTTTTAAATAACCAAGCGAACGATCGGATACTCAAATTCGGATAATGCTGGAAATGCTATTCTTAATAGCCAAAATACCAGCGGCACACCAACTCCTGCGGCAAAATATGCTACCAATCCCGGATTCATTAAGTTAATTGCTTTTCCTTGTGTACGTTGATTTCTTATTCGTTCAGTCTCAGTAAATTATGAAACCTGTTATTTTTATTTGTCCATTTGCTTACCAAATATAAAAAACAGACCCAGAAAAATCAATAATAAATATTATCATGTTGCGGAATGCAGAGCAAACATATAAATTCATGCAGTAAAATAAAAAGGGATACAATGTGTGTTGTATCCCTTTATAATTTGAGTATAATCTATGCACGTCAAAAGCGGTATATCTCAGATGCTGATTAAACGCCCATATTTTAGTCCTGGTTTTGAGTGACACGTTTGGAATTGGCAGGCCGCAGGGGATAACCTTCGGCCTCCCCCGCGTTAGCATCCCAATAAACAGAAATAGTTTTATAGTACTACCTGCCAATTATTTCAAACCGCAGTCGTCTGCAAATTCCCCCGATTCAAGGAAATGGAAAGTTAGCGCCATGTTCACTAATTCTTCCGTACACTTGATATGTCTTCATATTTACCTGCGTACTGTGGCACTTGAATTCTGCGCAAAAAATTTATCACCAGGAGACACCAATGCCCACAGTTGTCATATCACGGAAATTATTGGAATAATGGGAAAACAGAGGAAAGCATTTCAAATTGAATTTAGATAGATAGGTTGCATGATTTTCCCCCTTATTGTTTTGCATTTTCTTGCTCCAAAATTCCAGCTACCCATTTCAGTTCAAATAAATATTCTATCTCTTCCAGTACTCTAAAATGAAAATTCAACCATGGCATTTTATCGACAACGGGTAGCCGGAACTCTGTGAATATGGAAATTAAATTGAGCCAATATACTGCTGGGCTGCCTGAAAATATTCACTTTCCGGGTAGTCAGAGATAAGCTTGTTAAATAATTCCAATGCATTTTGTGTACGGCCCAGTTTTATGTTACACCGGCCCATCATAATTAAAGCATCGTCGTTTTTGACACTTTCCGGATAGGCAAATACCTGATTAAACGCCTGCATGGCATTATCAAATTCACCCTTGCCATAGTAGCATTCGCCGATCCAATATTGGCAATTGCTTGAAAGCCGATGATTGGGATACGCATCCAGAATTGAATTGAACATGTAAATAGCAGCATCGTAATCACGGGCATAGTACTTTTCCAGAGCCGCTTCATAGTTTGTAGCGAAGTCACTATTCTCCATCTGATATGGTACCGCGTGACTCACCTGTCGTACAGTTCCGCCGTTTTCCAATTGCCGGATTCGGTAGACACGCGAATCCAGTTGTGAACGCAGTTCTTCCAGCTCCAATTCCTTGCGATCAATCTGATCTTTTAGTTGGTCAACTCGACTTTGCAGCTTGACATATTCACTCATTGTCCCTTCAGCCGCGCTTGCTTGTTCCTGCTTATCGATTCCTTCAATTAGTTCGGTCAGCTCATCATCTGTCGTATCATCGTTCCCATCTACCAATTGCATAAAATCATCGTATTTTTCACCGTTGGCAAGCACTTTGGCCCCTCCCGCTTTACCTGGCGACATATAATAGGTAATTCCGGTACGAATATTTAAATACCCATCATTAACCAGATTATTATGACCGCTATCCAAATTATCGGTATCGGCAAACCTATAATCCAAGGACGCCATTAGCCCAAGCTGCGGTTGAAACATCCACTCCAGTGCGCCTCCGGCAAAATAGCTGCCCACAAGTCGAGCATCGGGACTTATATCATTCGAATAGCGAAGTAGGCCTGTACCTGCATAAAAAATGGGCTTAACCGCTAAATCAGGCAGCGGATTGACCGCTGCTTTCACATCCACTGTGAGCATGCGTGTGGTAAATGTACTTTTATCGATATGAAATGTACCATCACTCAATTCACCGTATCCTAATCCAGCAGTTGCAGAAACATATTTTGAAAAATTGTATTTGGCATACCCTTCCAATCCGAGTGCAAATCCCGTATGAGGAATATCACAATAAATTTTTTGTGCGCCCATATTAAACCCAATACCGACTTTATCTTTGTTGATAAGTTGCGCATTCGCAACCGATCCTCCCAATAATATTCCGATAATGATGATTGTAATTTTTTTCATTGCTTTCATTCCTTATGTTTATTCTCCGCGACAGACAAGCTTGATATACATCCTCTCACTATTTTGCAGTACAAAACTTTTATTGCTTCGATTAATATGCTTCGTAGTTATTAAATAAATCTCCACCGAACGCATGATTTTTAGGCGGAATAAATCAACAGCAGACCTGCCAGGTGAGGTTGTGAAGGGCAATTGAGGAACTATTAATACGTGATAAACTCCGAATTGACTATCGAAGCCATTTTCAGTAGATAATGAGGCATCCACATCCCACCCAGTTTGGAAACCGTTTTCTGTAACGCCCAATTGGCATTTTATGTATGCTATGAAAAACGACTCCACAACCCAATAATCACCATTTGCGAATTGTTCATATGGATACCCCCTGCCCAAACGTCCAGGTGATAATTATCAGTGCACTCGAACTAACTGTTTGTGCAGAAATTGTGCCATGTTCGACAAGCTACTAAACGCGATAATTAACATCTCAATTAGGGGAATTCGGATCAATACATTTTCCTTAAAATAGAATAGTCATATCCTTAAAGCACTGTCTCTCAGGGGAAATATCACCATTTCATTTCTGAGAATGCCAGGATCATATTCCGGCAATCATTTCTTTTGGTTCAGGATGTGGAGTGGCTGTGTTATTAACTGGTCGTTCACTGGCCGATATTTGTTCCATGAAGTGGGCTATTAATGACATATTTCCATTCACTGTTATGACAAGTGGATTTTCCCGGCCCATTAAATCACCCGACCAGGAATTGAAAATGTAACCATTCCCGGCAATGGGCTTGATTGTTATGCGCGTCCCGTTTGCGTAAACATCCTGAGCCGGTTCCATCGATACGGTACCATTTTTCGCAATTACATTCACTGCATACATGTTTTCATTTATCGCCGCCGATTTAATTTGCTCGTTTGGTTCAGCAACTTTTTTCCCCACCAAAAGCGCTGTCACATGGCTGACTATCAGACATAGAAATACAAATAATACAAATACGCGAATTAAAATCTGCCACGATTTTTCAGGGTCCACTGTCTTTTTTGTTAACATCATCAAATCTCCTCAAATAGTTCGAAATCCGGTTCGTACTCTATCTTCTCTCTCATTATTTTAAATCAATCATTATATTTCTGAAATTAGCTAGCACCTAAACGTGTACTCCCCAAAATATCATGTTGAATCGTTTTTTAATGTAGAACTATGGTTTCAGTGCCAGAATTAAAAAGTTCGCCAGCAGATAGAGGAAAAGAAATGCGACAAATATTTTGACAACAATCTGCCAGGATTTTTCATGACTGACGGTGATTTGATTTTGCATCTTTTTGACTCCTTTATATTTAGTTTTATTAATCCTGCCATAATTAATAGCATAATTTGGAGTGTCATTCTGAGTCTCGATGTTTTTATCGGGGCGAAAAATCTCCTGCCACACATCATCTTGATGCCTAATATCCTTCGGCAGAAAACACCTCAGGATGACAAATTAAAAACTCTAAATGCCATACTATTTGTTGCCTCATTAATATTATGTACCTGGGAAATAACTAAAGTATCTATTCAGTCGTCCCGTAATTTAAAAGATATGGCATTCTGTCACGTGTTGACATGCGACTAACCTTTAGATTTTTAATAAACGTCTGAACAGGCAAAACCTTTTTGGTGCAAACATTATTTATGTATGAGCTGTGACCTCCTCTCAAAACATTTTTTAATTATTTTGCCCTTAATTATTTTGCCACCAATTTTTTGTATTCATTCAATAAATGATGGTGAGTGTACCCTTCGACACCGTTCGTGTTCTCCGATGTATCGGAACGGCACGCCGCTGCGAGACGGCAAGCTCAGGGTACGGAACGAACATATCGTTGACTGAGTGCTCCGAAGGCGCATCTGCCTTTGGCATGATCCGTCGCGGCGGATCAACATAACCAACTAATATTGAAAGGATACAATTTTTTTAATAACTGCTGAATAAATACTAACTAAATTCTGACAAAATCAGGACTCTCTTCACGGTCGACTGTTGACCTACAATAATCAATATTATGGTAAATTTGTTTTTACGGATTACTGGTTGCGGGCAGCGATTGTGGCACATTGTTGTCCCATAAATTTCACCGGAAACAGTGTTTCCATGAATGATAACCTCCTCCGGATTACCAGTTCTGTGAGTAGTGAAATATATGCCGTCACTGCCCGTCACCATATTCCCGAGAGTCTTCTCAACGAAAAAAATATTTGTTACATTCTGTATATTTATATGGTTGTATGGTGATGTATTATATCGCTTGATTTCAATATGAGTGATAATTGTTACTTCATTTGAGTGTTGCCAGGGAAAGGAAGCATTTGTGGAAGAATTAATAATTGAAGCAAAGCTTGTTTGGCACGTGACTGCTTTACATTCTCCAGGAACCGCAATATAGGATAATATGATAAATATAAACAAATTATGGTTATTGAATCGAAGAATACTCATACAGTCCCCCACCGTAGTTAAATTCAATAATGTAATAAGAATTTCGGAAACGTAATTATTTCGTTATTTTTTAGTTAATTGGTACTAACCCCTTAGTATAATATATCTAATAATGTTTAAACACTTTATAATTGTTTTAAACAAATAAGTAATAAATATTTTTTTCAAATTTAATGCCAATCACTGCAATTTTATTACATTTTTTTTAAATACAAATATTCGCATTTAGTCGGTTGGTCAAGTTCGAATCAACAATAAGCAATTTTTCGGGCAACCTTTAAGTCTTCTTGCCGTACGAACTACTAATTTTGAACTAAATTATTGGATTAACTTATCTGATTGGAATAATAATGAAAACTCATAATAACTCCAGCCATAGGCGACATTCTGGTCGGGATGATTTAATTGGTGAATACCGTTGGGGAGACATCTGGCAGGTTATATTATTGGTAATTTTTCTCGTTGTATGGATTGCTGATTCTTTCTTTTTGCAATATTCAACATGGCTAATATCGTATGTACCATCGGTTGTGCGGCTGATATTTGGACTTTCGTTTTCAATTGGAAGCGTTATTATGGCCAGAACAAGTTTGAATATAGTATTTGGAGAAGTTCGGGAAAAGCCGGAAGTTATCACGAAGGGGCTCTTTGGAATTGTTCGTCACCCCGTTTACTTAAGCGCGATCCTGCTTTATCTGGGATTTATCTCATTTTCGTTGTCGCTACTTTCGGTGATGGTGTGGGTAGTAATTATTGGATTTTATCACTTTCTTGCCAGGTATGAAGAACGATTGTTATTGGTGGAATTTGGAGAAGAATACGAAACATATATGAAACGCGTGCCAATGTGGATTCCAAAACTGGGGACGAAATAAGCAGCATTCTTAGATATATAACCCAATTAACAGATGTAGCCCATCTTGAAGATGGACTACATCATTCGTAATTCAATTATTCATCCAAATCCAACTTTCCGGTTGCCCGTTCCCATTGAAAATAGGCGCTCAAATAATCAAACGCTGCCGCGTAGGAATTCATCGTTGCCATATCGTAACCGACGCGAGCATCCTTAAGCTGGAGCTGAGTGGCAAGCCCACTCTTCGCTGTATTTTCGGCAATGGTGAACGCTTTTTCCGCAGCCTTCAATGTCGCCTGTGCAGAGGTAATGCGTTCATACGCTTCCTGCAACTCCAGATAAATATTGGAGACTTCATTGTAAATATTTTCCTCATTCTTTTCGATATTTATCCGTGTCTTTTCCAATTCGAGCTTTGCCTTTTGAATTTCAGTACGACGATACCCACCGGTATACAATGGCCACGACAACGAAAGCCCGGCCATGAACAAACCATTATCCTGCTCCAGTTTCCAGTAATCCGACTGCGCAGAAAACGCATATGCCATAGTACCGGTCAACGTCGGTAGATAAGCAGAGTATTTGGATTTTACGTTCGTCATACGAAGCCGCTCTTCCCACAACATAGCGTTGTAATCCGGGCGTTGTTTCAAAATAAGCTGGAACGGATGGCTTGCCGTTACCGGTTTTTCGGGCAACGCCGGGATAGTGTCAAAATTTCCATCCAGGTCCATCTGCGAATCAATCTCTATACCGGCCCAATTCTTCAAATTGTTGAGCATGAGATTATAATTCCGTTCTGCCTGCGCGGTTTGAGGAATCGCATTCTTCCAGCGCACATCTGCTTGCAACAGTTCGAATTCAGACACCACACCGTTTTCAAATTTCATTTTCATATTATCATAATTTGCTTTCGCATTGTCTTCTGCAGCCTGCGAGACTTCCCAATATTTTTTCAACAGCAGCGCCTGATAAAACATGGTCCTGGCGCCGGTCATAATTGCCTGGTGGCTGGCATCGTACACAAAATCCGTAAGCTTTTGGTATTCTTTTGCTGCACGTAGTGCCAGGCCCACAGTCGGGCTAAACAATGTTTGCTGCAATCCGACATTCGCCCCAAAATCATTATTCCGATTTATCTTAAATTTCGTTGTTCCCGGTCTTCCGGTCAATCCGGATAAATCCGCATACATATAATATTCGGTCAGGTTACGGGTATAATCTGCCGATGCTGCAACTTTGGGCAATGCTGCAGCTACCGCCTGACGTTTAGTCACTTTGGCGAGGTCCTGATCTTTGGCAGCAAGCTTCAAATCCTTGCTATGCTGTTCGACCAGTTTCAGAAACGTTGTTAAATCGTACGTTTCCGCCCAACCTGTCGATGTCATTATCAATATCACTCCGAGGAATGCAAGCAGTCGTTTCATAAGTCAATCTCCTGAATCAGCTATCGTATGACAAATCCTTTTCATGAAAAATGGTTTGGGGATTTTTTATTGTCTTATTCAAAATTCCTTAAATTCCTTTAGCATTAAAAAGCTGGACTTACACCATTTGAAATAGGGATCTGGTCTTCACGATATTCTAATAGTCGAAAAATTAGTCTATATTTATGACAACTTTTATAATTTAGTTTGAAATGTTTCCGGATAACACGAATGCCTTCTATACCTCTTTCTCATCTGCGACGGCCATTTTCTTCTCCTTTGCCGTTAAATAGTACAGCGCGGGGATGATGATTAATGCCAAAACTGTCGATACCACCAGACCGCCAATACTGACCACACCCATCGGCTGGCGGAATTCGCGACCTGAGGCGCCAATTCCCAAAGCCATCGGTAACATACCGAGAATAATAGCGATTGACGACATCAGGATTGGTTTCAGCTTGGTCGGACAGGCCTCCAGCAATGCATCGTGTATCGAATAGCCTCGGTCGCGCACAAGAATGTTGGTATAATCCAGCAACAGGATGGCATTGTTCACCACAATACCCAGCAACATAACAATCGCCATCATCGAAATCGAGTTCATGGAAATACCAGAAATGAACAAACCGCCAAATACACCAATGAACGCCAACGGCACAGTACCCAAAATCAGCAACGGCTGAGTCAGGCTTTCCAGAATGGCAGCAAGCAACATGTATGTCAACAGGAATGCCAGTGCAAAGGTGAACAACATATCGCGAATCGTTTGGTACATCATTTTCGACATACCCGTCCATTTGACCTGATATCCCGGTGGCAATTTCACATCTGCCAGCCGGCTGTTGATCTGTTTGTTTACATCGCCAAGCGCTACGCCGGGCGCCAGACCTGCGGAGAATTCAATCATTTTATATTTATCCTGATGAACGATACGACTGTAGCCCTCGGTAAAATCGACATCGCACAGTTGTGAGAAGCGATATGTGCCACCCGGTCCGACAATCGCGATATTACCGATTTCTTCCGGCGTGTCTACGGATTCATCGCTGAGACTCACACGAATATCGTACTCATTGCCCTTATCACGGTATTTGGTGGTGACCATGCCTTCCAATGCACTGCGCAATGTAAGCGCCAAATCGTACATGGTCAGGCCGGCAGCAGTAAGTTTCTCGCGATCAGGATGCAATGTAATTTCCGGCTTTCCCGGGCGCGAACTGGTATTGAAATTGATCATTCCCGGAATACCGGTAATTTTTTCGAGTACTTTTACTTTATAAACCTCGAGTGTATCGACATCCTGTCCCATCAACACAAAATTAACCGGTTCCGCACGCATGCCCATGGATGACAACGCAGCCACACGAATCCGGGAATTGGGAATATCGGAAAAATCGTGAATCAGTTGTGCGACGACCTCTTTTGTGGTCAAATTACGTTCGTCGACGCTTACAAGTTTAATTTTAAGTAACGCATTATTGGTCGCTACATTCATCTCATCGATTTGGCCCAGCGTGGTGATGACAGTACTAATTTCACCATGTAACAATGAACGGCGTTCAATTTCGGCCATCAAATCCGCAGTCTGCTCGAGGTTGTAACCGGTCGGCAGCTCAACTTCCACCTTGATATCACCTTCATCCAATGATGGCATAAAGTCGAAACCAATGCGCGAACCCATGCCGAAGCTGGCAAAAAAGAAAACAATACTTGCCGCGACAATTAGAAAGCTCCGCCGTTTGCGGGTGATTACCCAGGCCAACATTTTTTGATACATATTTTCCCATGTGTGGAACATCGCTTCCATTTTCTTGCCGATCGGATGTTTTTTCGTATCTCGATCAGGCAAAATCAACGCGGCCATCATTGGCGTCAACGTAAACGACATCAGCAACGAAAACAGCGTGGCGTACACCACGGTCAGCGCGAATTCCTTGAAAAACATGCCCATGATACCGCTCATATTTGCAATTGGGAGGAACACGGCAATATTCGTCATGGTGGAGGCAACCACAGCCACGACAACTTCGGCGGTACCTTTGCCGGCTGCTTCCCGGCTGGAATGCCCCATTTCTTTGTGCCGGAAAATATTTTCCAGCACCACCACCGAGTTGGTAACAAGCACTCCGACAGCGGTTGATAAGCCCATCAACGTCATCAAATTCAGAGTGAAGCCGGAGATTTGCAGCACGAGAAATGTTGACAAAATTGATAATGGCATGGAAAGCGCAACAATCGTCGTCGATCGCAAATCGTGCAGGAAGAAGAACAGTACCAGTCCTGTCAGAAGAATTCCCATGATTATGTTGCTGAGTGTGTCTTCGACTGATCCTTCAATGAGAATGGAGCGGTCCGTGACAATCGACAATTCCGTACCGCCGGGCAATTCCTTTTGAATAACGGGTACCAGTTTTTTAGCAGCTTCAGCCACTTTCACGGTATTGCCGTCTTTTGCTTTGATCAAACTCAACAGCACCACATTGTCACTGCCGGACTGTTTTATATTATCAAAAAACGATGTTCGTACCCGAACTTCCTCCGATGCATCCTGCACGTCTGCAATGTCACCAAGCTTTTTCATGCCGAAACCGGTTGGCACCTTCAAATTTTTCAGGGTTTCTACGTCATCCAGTTCACCTTTCAGGCGGACAGCGTATTCCTGGGAACGTTCTTCAAAATGCCCGCCCGGCATGTCCATATTTTGACGGGTAAGAAAACCGGCCAGTTGGGTCAGCGAAATATTGTGTTGAAACACCGTGCGATTGTCGAGTTGCACGCGAATCTCACGTTCGCCGCCGCCAGTGACATTGACATTGGCAACGCCTTCAATTTGCGCGAATCTGTCACGCAGTGTTTTATCAGCGAGATCGTACAGCTTGGTCATTTCCAGATTCCCGGACATTACAACATCGATAACCGGTTTAGCGTTAATATCCACCTTCTGAATAATTGGTTGTTCAGCATCATCCGGAAGATCATTTAAGATAACATCAACTTTCTCTTTAACTTCCTGAGCGGCTATATCAATATCTTTCGATAAATCAAACGTGATGAACACAAACGACACCGCCTCCATCGAGTACGATGTCAGTTCGTCAATATTACTAATAGATGAAACCGCATCTTCAATACGTTTCGTCACCTGGCTTTCAATCTCTTGCGGACCACCGCCCGGATAGATTGTCTGGATGGTAATTACCGGAATGCTCACATCCGGTATCAGGTCGAGATTCAGTCCGAAATAAGCGATAATCCCAAACAGCATCAGGGCAACCAGGATCATGCTCATCATAATCGGGCGTTTTATGGATATATCTGATAGAAACATGGTTTTTCCTTCGGGTTAAGCACAATTATCAATTCATATACATAACATAAGTAGATTGGGCTGAGTAGCAATAATTATGTGACTATTCTACCTATGTCATTCCGGTTCCTGCTTCTTTTCAGCGGGATACGGAATCCCCTTCATCCAAACGTATTATTACGGAGATTCTCCCGACGCGTCGGGACAAAAAACGTGGAATCCAGTCCCGCTTTACGGGATGCACCGTGGCGTACCGGAATGACAACGCGTCTGAATAGTATCAAAATTATATACTTAAAAGTTGTTTCATATGTGAATTAAATTAGTCATTCTTAAAACAGTCGAATTTTATGTATCTATGTTAAATGTTACCTCACACACAATCGGTCAGCTTCAGCTAACAGCCGCCAGACTATAGCTAATAGTAAATATTTTTACATTAGTTGCTGGTAATAAAACAATTGAAGACTATCTGGTTATCCAGATAGAATTTAAATTTCTGATTTTCAATTTTTGATGATATTTATTTTAGTACCATTGCTCAGCAGCATTTGACCTTCGGTAATAAGCGAATCGCCCGGTCGTAATCCGGATTTGACTTCCACGTCGAGTCCCAGTTCTTTTCCGATGGTAATTTCCCGCGCGACGGCAGCGCCTTTATCTGCCACAAACACATAGGCACGATTGTCTTTCATCACAATATTTTTACGTTCGATGACAACAGCACTGCGATTCGCGGCGGCGATTATCTCAATTTCCGCATTGACACCGCTCATCACTTTTTGATCGGGATTTTCAAATTCCACAGCTACACCAAACGCCTGCTGTTTTGTGTTAAGTGACATATCAACCTGCGTGACCGTGCCTTCCAGAGTGATTCCATTCCATGTAGCTGTCGTCGGATTGCCAATGGCAACATCATGAATCTGGCTTTCGGGCACCCAAAGTTTTGCCTTTAACTTCGATGTTTGTGAAATTGTAAACAACGCATCGCCGGAATGCACATTATCGGATTCCTGCACATTAATACTGGTAATTGTTCCGCTAATCGGTGCCTGCACTTTAACGGCTTGTTTGACCGCATCCCAATTAGCCTTGGATACCATGTATTGTGTTCTGGCGTTCTCATATTCCTGCTGGGAAATGCCGCCGTTGTTGAACAAATTTTCCATCCGCTTTACTGTGGCTTCGGCATGTTCATACCCGACTTTCGCCTGATAATACTGCGCAGCCGGATTATCCGTGGGAAATGTTATCACCACCGCATCCTTTTGCACACTATCGCCGACGCGGTACAGAATTTTATCGACTTTATCACCAACATGAGCGCTGGCTGTTGATTCGAGAATTCCCGTTAACACGGCAAAATAGGTATGTTCCGATGTAAGTGGTTTTTGCACCACCGATTCCACGCGAACAGGAATGCCATTTTCTTCATGCAACTGCTCCATACTTTTCGCCTGGGTTTGTTCCTTTGTACACCCGGACATCATCAGCAGCCCCGTGATAACAACAGGTATGCCGATCATTAATTTCTTCATAAGATCCTCCAGTTTCCGTATAATAATTTTTTGTTATCAAAATTGAATAACCGCATTAAACATACAACGCTGTATGTTTAATATTATTTTATCCGTTTTAGTATAAAATTCTTTTCAGTAATTTATATTGCTATCGAATTTGTTTTGAAATCGCCCTTAATTTCTCATCCTTTTAAAGGAGGAGACTAAGAGGATGTATATTATGCAAAGTATCTCAAAACTACCTGCTAACTTATATCATTCAGGAATTGAATGATATAAAGGCGGTCATGCCTTGATGCCAGCTATAAATACATCAATTATTCCATCGGCAGATGCCTCAAAAAGCGGTGACTTCTGCTGTGCGCCAAGAATAAATCCGAAGCCGGATATGAGCGTAAAAATTGTCGCCGTAATAACTTCAGGTTTGCCAGTTTCTTTAATTTCTCCGATCTGTATCCCGGACTTAACCAATTGCGTTACCATATGGAACAGCGTTTCGCCACGGTTATGGATATATTCTTTCAATTCAGGCAGATCATTTTTTATTTTAATATCAACAAAATCCAACTGCTGATTGGCACAGAACTCTTTGTCGCTTACTAATTTTTCGAACGCCAGCGAAAGCATTTTTCTAATCCGTTCTAACGGACTGAGTGCTTCTGCTAATGCTTCGGTAATAATATCAAACAGCGGATCGACTCGTTCTTTGAACAGGGTCACAAATAAATCCTTTTTATTGCCGAAATGGTGGTAGATAGCACCACGGGTAACATTTGCTGCATCAGCAATATCCTCCATTCGCGTGGCTGCATATCCTTTGGCGCCAAACACCAATACCGCCGATTTGAGTAGCTGTTGTCGGGTTATTTCAGCATCTTTTTTTGTTCGTTTCATGGCACATACCTTTTATCGTCAAAAAAACTTACAAACATGAACGTATGTAAAAAATAAAAGTTCCTGACTTTTTCATTTTTTTGATATTAATTTTCACATAAGCGCCCACCCAAATACGCTGATATGGAAAACCGTTGAAACGGCTTTTGGCTAGTTGTTTTTGTAACAGCACCCGGATTAATCCGGGTGCTCCTGCAAACGAGGAGCAGGGATAACCGCTTCAGCGGTTTTCAAAGCCATTTCTAAAAGCTCAATCTCAAAACCACTTCGGAAGAAGTATAAACAAAAAATCCCCGAAACAAAAATTGCATTTTTCCTTATAATCAGTTCGGTATTTTTGATTAAATAATAAGGAATTAAAATGTAAACCAATTTGTAGCAGAAAGTTTAACTTATCTGTTGCCACAATAATTCTTCGCCTGCAGCGAAGCGTACAGAAATCCACGGAGCAGCTTATTATTGTAGTAAATTAATCCCAACGGAACAGGAACCACGTGCTGGTTCAATATATTTCTAACGTACGGTGAGAAAAATTCAACCATAAATCGATTTTCAGTATTTGACTATAATTTTATAGCAACTAATTTGTATTAACGGCGCCAGTGGCACGACCAGCTCGCTCGCCGGGGAGGAACAATTATGAAAACACAAAATCAACTGCTCATTTATTTACTTGTGCTCGCAGTACTTGATTTAGTCATTCCGTTTCCGATTACAGCAGTGATATTAATCTATGTCATTTTTACGAAACCGGCCTGGTTTAAACAGTATGTGGATGACATTTACAAATGATTGACCACCTATCCGAAAAGCCTTTTGTCGAACTTATCCCCCAATGCAGACGTCCGAAGTCTTGAATACTTCGGATGTCTTTTATCATATAATCATTTGCCTCCGATACCGTTGGGATATTATACCGTTAAACTTAAGAATGTGACATCACAAACCGATGCCATCGCATAGAGAGATTGCAAAGGTAACAATCACATGTTTCAAACTAATCCTTTTTAAATATAATTCAACTTTTTCCAAAACATGTCAAAAATATTTGACATCATGTGAAACATTTTTATCATCCTGTCGTTTATTTTAGACATCACATCAAATATCGCCCACAAAAGGAGGATGAAATGTACTTCAAGAAGGAAAAAATTATACTTGTTTCATTAATCGCTACGCTACTATGTCTCGGAATCTACTTTCTGTATGTCTATTTTCATTACATCGCAGGCCACCCGGAGATATTGAACAATTTCCAATTCTGGGGAAAAACAATTTTAATACTAATTCCAATCATGATTGTTGTACAAATTGTCGTTCATATTTTATTTTCCATTATCAACAAAATTCTGACCAACGAAGAGATGCCTACCATAACAGATGAAATGGATCGATTCATCGAATTGAAGGCGCTGCGGATTTCTCATTGGATCAGCCCGTTCGGCTTTTTTACAGCGATGGCCACGCAGGCATTCGGCATGCAGCCCTGGGTAATGATTGTAACCTTAATTGCCACCTGTTTTGCCGGATGTATTTTTTCCGAAATAGCCAAAATTTACTTTTATCGCAAAGGGATTTAACATGGCGACATGTCATATCAGCAACAACATTCGCACATTGCGTTTTTTTGCAGACGAAATGACGCAACAGCAATTAGCGGATAAAGTGGGCGTAACGCGCCAGACCATTGTCGCCATTGAAAACGGGAAATACTCCCCGACATTGGAACTGGCGTTCCGTATCTCCCGCGTTTTCGGGAAACCATTGGAAGACGTATTTTCATTCGATCTTGAAGACGATTCCACACAGAATTCAGATAAAAAGAAAAAGGGAAATAAATAATGACGCCGGAAAAGTTCTGGGACATGGCAGCTCCTGGTTTTCCAAAAGATGAAAAGCGATTTGAAAAAATCAACAGCATAGTAATAGAAAAAACGAACACCTATCTAAAGGCAACCGATATAGTTTTGGATGTGGGCTGCGGCCCGGGCACAAAAACGATAGCATTTGCCGGGCACGTGAAACATGTTCTGGGCATCGATATATCAGCAAAAATGATTGAAATGGCGGAAATAAAGCTAGCCGACCACAACTTCAGCAATATTGAATTCAGGCATACAACCCTGTTTGATGAGACACTTCAAAAAGAATCGTTTGATGTCATTATGATATTTGCAGTGCTACATGCCCTGGAAGATCAGCAACAGGTGATTCAAAGAATAACCGAGCTGCTGAAGCCAGGAGGATTATTCATTTCAAGCACACCATGCCTGAAAGAAAAAATGGACGGGCTAAACACAATTAAATTTTCATTGTTTCTGTTACTTTTAAAATTTGGTTTGTTTCCCAATATTCTAACACAATTTAAATTCGCTGACCTGGATCGATTGCTTGCCACCGAACAGCTTGAGATTATTGAGACGGAGGCGTTGTATGATAAGATATCCAGTTATTTTGTTGCCGCGAAGAAAAATAAATAATGCAATTGGTTGTTGGCTTTTTGCTATTTACAAAAAAACGGCAATTATAATTTCTGGTAAAATGAACACACAATCTGGAGTAATTAAAAATGCTAACAAAAGCGAAAAATGAAACAGCGTTACCAAAACCACTTCGTCTATGGCCCGGGGTGGTTATTGTTGTGCTGCAATGGGTGCTCAGATATATTCTTCCGCAAATCGTGCCTGATGCGCTGCAAATTGGCGTGCTCGCTGTCGGCGCCGGTGGATTGGGAATCATTATTTGGTGGGTGTTCTTTAGCCGCGCTGCCTGGGTGGATCGCCTGGGCGCGATTGTGCTGATGGTACTTGCGATGATCGGGACGCGGCAGATTGTTCATAAATCGATTGCTCAGGAGGGAATGGGAGTCGGATTCTTTGTGCTTGCAATTCCGGTGTTATGTCTCGCATTTGTTGCCTGGGCAGCAGCCAGTCGGCGACTGGCTCCCAGGTGCCAACGCGTAAAAATGGTGGCAACTATCCTGCTTGCATGCGGTGGTTGGGCGCTTGTGCGGACCGGCGGTTTCACCCATAGTTTCGATAATGATTTTGCGTGGCGCTGGTCAAAAACACCGGAGCAAAAACTAATAGCTGCATCCCATAACAAACCGCTTTCGTCTCCCCCACACGTGATAGCGCCAGAGACAGACGCCGATTGGCCGGGCTTTCGCGGTGCAAAACGTGATGGCATCGTCCATGGCTCGCAGATCAACATCGATTGGACTGCAACACCGCCCGAGGAACTATGGCGCCGGCCTGTCGGGCCAGGCTGGTCGTCGTTTGCTGTACATGATAATTTGGTTTATACCCAGGAACAGCGCGGTGAAGACGAAGTGGTTTCATGTTATAATTTGGTCAACGGCGCATCCGTGTGGTTACACAAGGACAAAGCCCGCTTCTGGGAAGCCAATGCCGGCGCCGGACCACGCGGAACACCGACATACCGCGACGGGTGTATTTACACGCTCGGCGCAACCGGTATTGTGAACGTGCTCGATGCCACCGATGGCAGTGTTATCTGGTCGCGTAACGCCGCGAACGATACCGGCGCCAAAACGCCAATGTGGGGATTTTCTGCATCACCCCTGGTCACGGATGATGTGGTGATAATTGCCGCCGCCAGTTCACTTATTGCCTATGATCTCACCAGCGGCGATATTCTCTGGACCAATCTTGCCGAAGGAGATTCCTACTGCTCGCCGTATATATTTACAATTGATAGCGTGCCGCAAATTCCATTTTTACGTAAATCCGGAGTTGTCAGCGTGAGTCCCGCCGATGGGACGCAACTGTGGGAGCATGCGTGGGCCGGCTACCCGATTGTGCAACCGGCGCTGACAGACGATGGCGACCTGCTGGTTAGTGTCGAAGAAGCGATCGGCTTGCGCCGGCTTGCAGTCAAGCGCGCATCCACCAACTGGACGGTTGAAGAGCGCTGGACATCGCTTGATCTGAAACCTTATTTCAACGATTCTGTCATTCACAACGGTTATGTTTATGGCTTCCGTGGCTCCAGTCTCGCCTGTCTCAATGTAGCTGACGGGACACGCGCCTGGAAAGGCGGACGCTACGGCCGCGGTCAATTCATTCTGTTGGCGGATCAGGATGTTTTGCTGGTGCTGGCCGAAAAGGGTGACCTGGCGCTTGTTAAAGCAGTCCCCGATCAATTTACAGAACTTGCCCGCATTCCGGCGATTAAAGGCAAAACCTGGAACCACCCGGTGCTCGTCGGCGACATTCTGCTTTTGCGCAATGGTCAGGAGATGGCTGCATTCAGGGTGGCAAAGGCAGTCAGTTGATAAGATCATCGCAGCAATTATGACAGGAGTTTTATGATAAACAGGATATATGGAATATCTATTTATAAATCTAAGTAATAATAAATCCTGTAAATCTTGTTATCCTGTCTATAATTTATTTTAATAATTATGAACATATTTCAGCTAAACCGTTGCCTGAGCCTGCCGTCTCGCACCGGCGTACCGTTCCGAAGCATCGGAACACGAACGGTGTCGAAGGCAACAGTCTTTTGGTATTCAACGAAATTATGTCTGCTGTAACGTCCGGCCTTCGACAAGCTCAGGCCTCGGTTCTGAACATAAATAGTATCTGAGTTATCTACATAATCATTTTTATTTTAAAAAAATTACTACAGGATGGGCGTGCCAAATACAATAAAAGTTATACAGAAATTAATGCCATTAAGTTAAGGTCAAAGCCAGATATCTGATGAAAGCCTCACCCTTCGACTCCGCTCTGGGTAAAGTCTGCGACCGCTTCATACTGAGCGAAGTCGAAGTATGAACGAACGTTATAATAGCATAAATCGCTTAACTTAATAACATTGATACAGAAATTACAAAAACACAATAAAGGAATTTTCATGAAAGCAGTTGTATATACAAAATATGGCGCACCGGATGTACTCAGTGTTCAGGATGTGAAAATACCAGTTCCCGGCGCCAATGAGGTACGGATAATAGTGCATGCAACAACTGTCACCGCCGCCGACAGCCTGATGCGAACGGGAAAGCCCTTGTGGGGCAGAATTATCATCGGACTTCGAAAACCAAAACGGCCAATTCTGGGAATTGAGTTAGCCGGAAAAATCGAATCCATCGGAAAAAATGTAAAACGATTTAAACCGGGTGATGATGTGTACGGATTTACAGGGTTTGGTCTCGGCGCCCATGCCGAATATGTATGTATGCCTGAGTCCGGATCGCTGGTAAGTAAACCAGTTAATATGAATTATAATGAAGCAGCAGCCATTGTTGATGGGGCAACCACCACGCTGTTTTTTCTGAAAGACAAAGCACACATTCAAAGCGGACAGAAGGTGCTTATTATTGGCGCCTCCGGTAGCATTGGTACGGCTGCAGTGCAAATTGCCAAATATTTTGGCGCTGAGGTCACTGGAGTTTGCAGCACAACGAATTTGGAACTTGTAACATCGCTGGGCGCAGACCATATGATTGATTACACGCGAGAAGATTTTACTAATAATGGCGTGTCCTATGACATTATTTTTGATACCGTTGGCAAAAGTTCATTTGCTCACTGCAAAAACTCGCTCACGAAAAACGGCAGCTATCTTCCGACAGTGGGGCTTAAAAATCATCTTCTTTCTCTTTGGACAGCAATGCGTGGCGGTAAACGAGTGCGAAGTGGAATGTCGATTGAAAAGATTGCGTCGTTGACATTGCTCAAAGAACTCATTGAGACAGGAAAAGTGAGGCCGGTCATCGATAAAATATATCCGCTGGAACGAATTGTGGAGGCGCATCGCTATGTTGACACCGGACATAAACGGGGAAATGTAGTTATATCGGTAGTGGATAATAGCATGAATTAGCGTTAGCTCAAAAAGGTCGTCTAACATCTTAGTCCAATCCCAAGACAACTTTGGGCAGAGTGCAATACCACAGTAAAATTACTTTGTTGCCATAAGAAACTTCTGCTTGCAATTCATACAATAAATGTGTAATTTATTCCACTTTTACGAATTGTATTTTGTATTCGCTCAATATTTATAGTTTGTAGATGCAATTCCCAGTCTGTCGACATTAATAAAAAATATAAGGTA
Organism: Candidatus Zhuqueibacterota bacterium; assembly: GCA_016931935.1. GTDB lineage: Bacteria > Zhuqueibacterota > Zhuqueibacteria > Thermofontimicrobiales > Thiofontviventaceae > Thiofontivivens. The sequence continues at coordinate 19,733 of JAFGDW010000152.1, forward strand.
ACTGGTCATGGCATGATTTGCATCTACAAATACCCTTCATTGTTGAATAGATACAGTATTTCCATATTTTAATACACAACTCCAAAAATGACGCCGACCAAATTCAAATACATTACTTTCACCGAAAAGCTCATTCCCGCATTATTCAATCAGGAGAGTCTCGAGCAAAACACCATTTTCATCTTCCCAACCGCACGCAGCAAAAACGAAGCGTTAAAGACATTTCAAGCGCACTGGCAATTAACGCCGGTCTCATTCATGACGATGGAAGGATTCAAGTCACTCCTGTTTCCTGCGCAACAGCCTCTATTAAAGGAAGAAAAACGTTTCCTGGCGTTTTTTGCATCCCTGTCACCAGAAAGCCGTGCGTTTTTCAAAATCAATAACTATTTCCAGTCAATTGAACTGGCGACGCAATTTTTCGAATTGTGGAGTGAGCTAAATGACGAATTGGTCAACGAATCATTTGATGCCGAATTCTTTGCTACCAACAATGCCGAATTGCTAAACTGGCAGGAATTAACCTGGCAGCGGCTCTGTGAAATTCGCGCAGATTATCAGACATTAATCACCCGAAAAGGATTTGACGATGCGATTTTCTGTTTGCATCCTGAGCGCATGACACTGGAAGCATTGCCAATGTTGCGTCAGGTGGTGTTTGTGAATCAGTTTTATTACACGATGCTGGAAAAAACGATGATTCACACACTGGCACAAACGGATATTAAAACAACAATCGTCTACCAGTTGCCGCACCAATTCGTCGATGAAAAAGCGCTGCGAATTCACCCGTTTAATTTTAACGATGTGGTATCACACGACAAATGGCGTACGCAACAGATTTCCATTATCGAATGCAATAACGATTTTGCGATGATGACCGCCATGTTACAGCACGTGCGAGACGGGAAATTGCTGAAAGTGCTGGACATCAATTTCAACAACGCATCGTACGCGCCGTTCCTGTCACCTGAATATTTTGCTACCGGTATGCAGCAACGGTTGACCCAGACCTCGGTGTTCCACTTTTTTGAGACGCTGCACCTGTTAGTAAGCAGCATTGTGAAAGAGCCGCGGCTCGGCCATACGCTGATTCCAATCAACGAGTTGTTGACAGCCGTACTGGACGACACTTTCGCTGCTTATTTCACACCGTTTCCGCATACACCCAAATTCCGTGAAGACGCGCTCAGTCATTTATATCAATTGCTGGATGACGAAATTAAATTTCTTGACACCGGTGGTGTTTTCTATCAATTTAACGAACAGATCCCCCACAATCCAATGATCGATTCGATGATTGAATTTGTGGATCGCATACGTACATTAAAATCCATCGATGACTTGATTCAACTCATTGATCAACCTAATGGCATCGACATTCACCGGATGCTGACCGATCATGAACGGTACTTCACGGATTTATTGGATGTGTACTATCAGGCAGCATCGGATTTTCTGGCGATTGAACAAATCGACATCGTTGATAACTGGGCAAAATATTTCGGATATGTACGCGAAGGCGATGACGATTCATCAATTGCGGCTGGCATTCTACGCTTGTTTACCGATTACTTGAAATACAAATCCATCACCTTCACGCCAAAGGAAAATGAATCGCCGCGCACTGATATTATTGATTTTCTCGATGCCCGCAATTTGTCATTTGATCAAGTAGCGCTGCTCAACATCGTCGAAGGAAAAATTCCGTCATCCAAAAGCACACCGTTTCTGTTCACTGAACGGCAGCGCAAACTACTTGGTTTGAAAACATACGATGATATTAAGCTGCGGGAGAAATACTATTTGTATCGGTTCGTGTTAAGCTCCGAACGCGTTTATTTGTTCACCCAGCAAAATATTGAACAGAACATCGAGCGTAGTTCATTTGTGGAAGAAATTCGCCTGCAAAATCCCGGCATCCTAATTGAAACGACGACAGTAAGCGATAAGAATTATGCTGCACTTTACAACTCATTGCTCGCTCCAGCGACCACGCTTCCCGATGCAGCACGCACCTACGCCGATTCATTTTACCGGCTGCGGTTTGGCGGCACGGATGATTTCACACGTGGTTACATCAATTTGACGCCGTACGCTGTGAGTGAACTACAGGCAAATCCGTTTGTATATTACATCCATCAGGTCGCGAGAATTCAGGAACAGTGCAAGCAGTCGAATATGGATTTTTCGGCGCGTTTGCTCGGAAACATGGTGCACGACATTCTCAATGCTGCCTGGGCGCATCTCACCGACCGCAACGCCGGGCCGTTGTTTGGCTATTCGTTCTCTGAAATCGACACCGCGTTTGTCGAAAAAACGATTGACCGATTGATCTATCATAAATACCAATACTACTTTACGATGCCGTTCAACCACGCCGCCATCTATTTTGATGATGTGATGCGTCCGGTGATTGCCAGCGGTGTGCTGGCATTCTTCAAATTTCTCAGCAACCGCAATTTGGAAGATCGGCCGTTGAATGCCATCCCCGAACACCTGTTTAGCCATATCGAAGATGTAGCGAACAAATTGCTGCTTAATGCTTCCCAAACCGACGCCGGCCTACCGGTCACCATTCACGGACGTGCTGATCTGCGTCTGGAAATTCCCAACGATAATGAATTTTACATTTTCGATTACAAAACCGGCGCGGGCGAGAAATTGCAATTGCTATTGTATGAATATCTGTATTATTTAATGGATACGCCGGAGCAAGCGGAACACGTACATTCATTCTTCTATAATATAATGAAAGAATTCGCCGATCCGTTGGAATTACCCAAACAGACTAAATCCAAAACTGAGTGGTTCGAGCGATTTAAAGTCAATCTGATTGATTTGATTAACCATATTGCAACCCATGGCTACGGTTTGCCAATGCAGCGCTCCAACTTGCGGCTCATGAGCGATATATCACGGGGTGATTTGTATGTGGCGAGGGTGAAAAGGAAGTTGTCGGACAATATACGATGAATCATCGTTCCTGCTTTCTAACTGGGAACGTACCATACAAGGCTCTGCCTTATTGTATTCGTTATGACGTTTCCGATCGGGGCAAAACAAAAAATTGTAAATCCTGTTATCCTGTCAAAAATAAAATATCCCACGCGGCAGAGCCGCTGAATTTTCATTCCCGCCGGGACGCCGGGAACAATGAGGTAATGAAAATACGTGCAACCCATTATCAAAAAAGTGATCCGCGCTTCGGCGGGCACCGGCAAAACATACAGATTATCGCTGGAATACATCGGATTGCTGCTGCAATATCGCCAGGCCGGGATTAATTTTAACGAAATTTTGGTGATCACATTCACCAAGAAGGCGACTGCAGAAATTCGCGCCAATATTTTCGCGCACATGGATAATCTGATCCGGCAAACGGAAAAGGGCCGCGAGTTGCAGCAAAATGTAAAGCGATTGCTCAATCTTGATATTCAGCCCGACGATCTGAATTACCTGCGCGATGTGCACAACTGTATGCTCACCAACAAGCACGATGTGCGCATCAGCACGATCGATTCGTTTACCAACACCATTTTCAAAACCATGATCAGCCCGTATTTAGGATTAACCTCGTACGAAATTGATGGCACACTGGACATCGACGTGCTGGGCGAAATTTACAGCCGGCTTGCAGCAGACAAAGATCAATGGGCGCATCTCAAGGCGTTTTTCACGCGATCGGGCCGCCGGACAATTGAAGAGTACCAGAACCTTGTGCAATCGCTACTGGAAAACCGCTGGGTGTTGCATTTCATGCGGGACCACCATGTGACCGCGCAAAAAGCTGTTACCGAAGCGAATAAGCGCTGGGCAGACTTTCAGCGCGCCTGGTTTGGACTGGTGGACGAATTTGTGGCTTATGCGCAGGAAGCGCATGCGGCCAAACCAATTTCCGATCTGCTTAAAACCGGCTGGTTTAAATTCCTGCATAATCCTGCCAAACCCGGATCGCCAACTGATTTGAAGGAGTTGCTCACCGCTCCGTTTCGTGAACCGGACAACGCGTTGAAACATGACAAGGAGATCCTCGGATTTGATTCGTTCTGGCATGGCAATCGTGTCCTTAGAAAAAAGGACGAAACCAACCTCAAACTCAGGTTCCAGCAATTGTACGATGAAGCAATGCGGCATCTGGCGGATTACTTGTACGTAGAACTGCTACTGCCGGAACAACAGGAGATTGTTACGCTGGCGTCGCTGATTCACAAACAGTACGATGAGATTAAATTCCGCGACAAAGTGTTTACCTACAGTGATGTCGCCTACTACACATTCGCCAATTTATACCATCCAGAACTATCGCTGGTGCAGGGCGATGTGGTCACAAACGTCTTTTACGAACAACTGGCATCGACTATCCGGTTTGTGCTGATCGACGAATTTCAGGACACGAGTATTATTCAACTGAAAATTTTGCTGCCAATTATCAAGGAAGTCATCAGCGGCTATGGCATGGAAGATTACGGCGGTGTGATTGTCGTCGGTGATGAAAAACAGTCGATTTACGGCTGGCGCGGCGGCGAGCGCGATTTGCTTGCGGCGATGCCGGCGATTCTGTTCGGTGCGGAAGATGTTCAACTGGATACATCCTACCGTAGCGATGGGCAAATCATCGCTTTTGTGAATGCGCTGTTTAGTCATCCGTCGCTTTACGAAAATTTACGGCTTCAGCAAATTGAATGGCCGTATCAGCCGGTTAACGCCATCAAAGACGCCAACGCCGGCTACGTGAATATCCGATTCCGCAACTACTCACAAACCGAGGACAACGGCAACGACATTGCTGACGATCGTGATGTAATGCGCGAATTTGTCGAACGAACGATTCTGCCGCGGATTCGCGCCGGTGAAATTAATGTCAGTAAATCAGCTCTCCTGGCACGGAAAAACGCTGATTTGCAAATGATGGCCAATGTGCTCGACGAATATGCGGTCGATTATGTGCTGGAGTCGACATCCACCATCGTCCGGCACCGGACGATCAAGCCAATTATGTTATTGTTTCAATTTCTGGTATACAAAGATATTTACGATCTGCTGCGGTTTCTGCGCTCCGATGTTGTGCTGCTCGATCCGAATAATCTAAAAACCGTGATCGAAAGCTATCGCGCGATGCAAGGCAGTGTGTTTGAATGGCGCTCATTTTTGAAAAAGTTGTTGCATATTCCCGGTATTCAAACCGTATATGACTTGATGTTTCCGCAGTCTGACAATGCGGCTGAAGCGCCCACACAATTCCCGCCTGAACATTTACTGGGATTCGCCAAACGCGTTGTGGAAAAGCTGAACATTATTCATATTTTCAATCAGGAAAACGACGTTAAAAACCTGCATTTCTTTATGGGCATAATCGCAGGCTTTCTACAGGCGCGTTCGGAATACGCCAAAACGCTACGCGGATTTCTGGAATATTGCAGCGACTACGAACAACACGAGTCGTTCCAGCAAGTCGGGCTTGAAGACGCCAATGCACTAACGCTGCTGACCATCCATAAATCCAAAGGGCTGGAATTTGAAACGGTGTTTGTGTACTGGAATTTGTCGGCCAAATCGATGAACAGCCACAATGAATTGCATTACTACACCGCTTATTCACCAGACTTCATCCACATGACAGAAGCTGCATTGACTTTCAACTACGATCACATTTTGAAAGCAAGTCACCGTCAGGGACTGAGTCAGCAAGCCGCGATCCGCGATAGCATTGAAGAATTGAACAATTTGTACGTGGCGATTACCCGCGCAAAATCCAACTTGTTTCTGCAATTTGCCTTACAAAATTCAAAAGGTATCGAGGCATTTTGGAATTCACTGGAAAATAAGCCAGGAACACCGGTAGATCGATTACTGGCGCTGTCGTTACAACAGCTCATGCATGAGCGGCATGTTTATCACGAACAATCTGCTCACGAAGCGTTTGGGAATTTCGGTGTGTTTGCAGCAGCGCCATCGGCGACGCCGGACACTGAGCGTGTTGAAGTGTCCGATAGAATTCTTACCATCAGCCCCTATATCGCATTTGACAATACCCAATTCATCCAGCAACAGGAATTACCGGATTGGGAAAAAAGCGAGGCAACGCCCAAAACCATGTACTTGCAAAACCGTCGTGTCGACCGTGGAAATGTGGCGCACTTTTATCTTTCCTTTATATATTATGGGGAAGCGCCCGAAAAAGCTATTGCCGCACAGCAGACATTGTCGAAATACGGCGGTCTCTTCCCAATCGACAAATTACATGGTTTGTTTCGCCAGCTTGATACCTTTATCGATCTGCGCCCGGATATCTTCAATCGAGCACTTTGGCCAACAGTGTTCACCGAACGCACTGTTTTTTATAACAACCAAACGTTCCGTCTTGACCGAATGATGGTGAATCATGAAGCCAGCCAGGTGTTTATCGTCGATTATAAGACGGGCGTAATAACCGAAGTGGATCAGATCGATGTTTACATCGAAGCGGTGCTTCAGTTGCCCTATGTTCAAAAGAAAGGCTACATAGTGGCCGGGGAGTATGTGGCAGTGGAGTTGGGAGAATATTATAAATCACTTTGAGAAAAACAGACTGCTCTGCCGACTATAAATTGTGGTTGACAAAATTAAGCACAATGATATGAATTCTTTATGCCTAGCTTTTAAGCACAGCTAAGAATTGTGCAGGATTCACAATTTTTACATCTTCAAATGCAGTAAACGTAAAATGATTAAGATTACCTGTAACTAGATAATCTACGTTCGCGGAGACAGCACATTCTAAAAATTTATTATCTGCCGGGTCTTTCAAAATGAATTTAATCGAGCGTTCAGGAACGGTTAATATTCCGATATCAACTATCGCATGCAGTAAAATGCGTCTATTATTCTCGGAAATTTTGGAAAATTTTTCTCGAAATAATACTTCACGATATTCATTTAAAATGCCAATTGAATAAAATGATTATGAACATAACGCAGCTAGAATAAAAAATATATTGCTTTTTTAGTTTAAATAGTGTACATTATGACACATTAATA
>JAFGDW010000153.1 GCA_016931935.1 Candidatus Zhuqueibacterota bacterium
CGCGATGATTTATATATCAGCTCGTAAAGCGAAGGCATGTATTTTTGTCATCACTTAACTGTAATTTGTTTTTCATACCATCAAGAGCTTCAATATAAGTATTTTTATCTGTGTAATTCAATACTTTTTTAGTCTCAAAAATTAATTCATCACAAAGTAAAACGACACGAATATTGATAAATCGTTTCTTGTATTCTGCAAAACCTGTTCACTATATTAAATGTAGACTTGTAGCAAAATCTGTAAAAATTTCAAGCCAGAAATCCTGTAAACGAAAAAAGGCAGGATTGTCGAATCCTGCCTTTTATGATTTAAATTAAAATCGTTACTATTTATCAGCAGACAATTCGACATTTCCTCCGTGCATTGGCGGCTGCCAATGCTATGGCTGCAGCAGCGGTATTCGCCGTAGAAATATTTAGACTGGTTGCAGCAGCAGATAAATTTCGCATCATGGCATTAATAGATAGAAGCATTTGTACAACAAAGTAAAATGCTTTATTCAGTTCCATTGTTGCTGTCGAATTGTTTTTTAGATTTACACGTATCATCGAGTATTTTTCTTTAAATTATTCTTATCGTGCCACGAAATAACACTCTGTCTGTTATTCACTTATATCATCGAGTATTAGTTCCCAATACCCGACATCAATCCATGTATTAAATTTATATCCAACTTGTTCAAATTGTGCGACATTCTTAAAGCCGAATTTCTCATGTAGCGCGACACTCCCGGGATTGGGTAATGCAATACCCCCGATAACTGCATGCAGATTTAATAATTTTATCTGTTCAAGCAATTTTGAGTACAGTGCTGTGCCCAGTCCTTTGCCGGTACGATCATATTCTAAATATACCGTGCTTTCGACTGAATATTTGTAAGCACATCGCGATTTCCATGAACTGGCATAAGCGAAGCCAATTACATCATCATTATGTTGAGCAACAATCCAGGGAAACTTCTCCTGTACTTCATTTATTCTGTCAACCATCTCAATTAAGGAAATTGGTGATTCTTCGAACGTGATAATCGTATTTAGCACATAATGATTATAAATATCACAAATCGCTATTGCATCAGTTGGAAAAGCATCGCGGATGATGACATCCATCTCAATTCTCGTTTTTATATCGCGAAATTTCTATTACAATTTAATGCAAAAAATAATCAAATAAAATGTAAAATTCAAGCAAAATATTAGTGTATTGTAATCTGAATAGAAGTTTCTTTAAACTATCTAAATGACCAGTTGAATAAGCGGCCGAATGCTCTGCTCAAGCCTTGTGCGTACTTCTCTGTGAACTCTTCAGAAGGCGTAGTGGTCTTATTTTCATTTTAAAGCTGTAGTGCTGACCAATAATATTTCATTTATGTAGAAAATTTAACCACTTCGGGATCATAAGAAATTAACTTTTTACTATCGAAGCCGATTTCTTCATTGTAAATTTGTATGTAATGTTAACCAAATCAATGACGAAAAAATTCAGATGTGCTGTTTAAATATTTAAGTACAGGATTGAATTCATCAGTTAATCAATTTATTAAATGGTTAGTCAGAATATTCAGCAGATGGCAAATTTATAGATTATGGCATAGGAGATCATCGAGTGAAACTGAAATACAAATTGTTGATTCCGGTTTTGGGTGCGCTAGTATTAGTGAGCATTATTGTTGTTATTGCGGTAAGTATAATCATGCAAAATAAATTAAACCGTGATGTTCTGAGCGATTCCCAAAAAACATTTCAAGAAATTGAGAATAGAATCGACCAGTTAGGCAAAGAAGCTATTTCGCATGCATCTCTGTATGCCAATATGCCAGAAGTCATTGAAGCATATCATTTGGCTTTTACCGGTAACATCAACGATCCTCATGACCCCATTGTTCAGCAGGCACGTGAACATCTACGTGAAAAATTAAGTCCAATTCTTTCAGCTTTTCATCAATTTAATGAAAATAAATCCTATCCCTTACATTTTCATTTTTCAAATAACCGAAGTTTTTTGCGCACCTGGCGCAAAACACAAACACTCGATGGTCAGGATATTTCCGATGATCTCTCATCGTTTCGGCAAACAATTGTCGATTTAAACCAAGGACTGTATAAAAAAGTTCAGGGCATAGAAATCGGGAGTGGTGGATTTGTCATCAGGGGAATTGTACCGATTATAGATAAAAACAATACACGGCTGGGTTCAGTAGAAGTGCTTTACCAATTTGACGATATTTTCAATAAAGGCGATATGAATGATGAAAAATATTTTGCGGTTTACATGGATTCCAAACATCGAAATATTGCATCGGCGCTGCAAAATACTACTGAACATCCGATCGTGGATGGCAAATATATCTACGTTTCGTCAACCAAACAAGCATTAACTTCATCAATGGCAACACCTGATGTCCTGACAGCAGGCATGAATTCGGACAACATGTTTACAACCTTTAGCGGATATTATCATATTTCGGCTCAATCGATTCGGGATTACAAAAACAATAAAATAGGTGTGCTTTTATATATCAGTGATATATCCGATTCATTACGGACGGTGGCGAAATTAAAAAAAGTCATTGGTCTATTAATTTTTTTACTGCTAACAGTGTTGTCACTATTCCTATTCTGGTATATAAATAGTGTGACTACTGCTATTGCATCAATCGAAAAAACCGCGCAGGCAATGGCCGAAGGTGATCTGTCTCAAGCATTCTCAATCCAACGTAATGATGAAATTGGCTTACTCGCCGGTTCATTGCAAACAATGAGTGAGAAACGTCAAGAAGACAAGCAGCAAATCCAGAACACATTGGAAACCGCCAACAAAGTTGTTACGGAACTGCATCGAGCGACGACAAAAATTTATGCTGGTGACATTAATTCACGTGCCAGTATAATTAACACTGAAGGTGAATTTAAAAAAATATTAGAGGACTTTAATCAATCATTGGATGCGATTACAGCGCCAATGCGCGAGTCGATACAGGCGATTGAAAAAATGGCGTCGTATGATTTTTCAGTGCATGTTGCCGGTGATTATAAGGGTGACCATGCAATATTAAAAAATGCGATAAATAAAAGCATCACACAAATCAGTGAACTAATACAGAATATTTCAGATTCATCGAAACAGATTAACCTGGCTTCCAGGCGAATTAGCAGTGGCAGTCAATCCCTGGCTCAATCAACATCGGAACAGGCAGGATCGCTACAAGAAATTTCCGGAAGTTTGAAGGAAATGGCATCCATGATCAGCAACAATACGATTAATACAAAAGAAGCAAGCACAATATCAGAATATGCCAGTAATAAAGCCGATGAAGGCATGAAAAGTATGCGACACCTGTCTGAAGTGATCGAAAAAATTAAAAGTTCTTCGGATGAAACCGGAAAAATTTTAAAAACGATTGATGATATTGCCTTCCAAACCAATTTGCTGGCGTTGAATGCTGCGGTGGAGGCAGCCCGGGCAGGTGAAGCAGGCAAAGGCTTTGCTGTTGTCGCTGAAGAAGTGCGTAATCTAGCCATGCGTTCCGCTGAAGCAGCCCGTAATACAGCGAATTTGATAGAGCAGGCAATCAATAATGCTGAAGAAGGTGTGATCGTAAATCAGGAAGTTGTAAATAAATTGGAAGATATTAATAGTCATGTGAGAAAAGTAAATTCAGTTATGAATGAAATCGCCGAAGCCTCCGATCAGCAATCTCAGGGAATTGACCAAATTAACAGTGCCATCGAACAATTAGATCAGTTGACTCAGCATAATGCTGCCAATTCGGAAGAATCAGCCAGCACAGCGGAGGAACTTTCCGGCCAGGCCGGGGAAATGGTTAGTATGGTTGAGCGATTTAAATTATCGCATATGCCCGTTGAAGTAGCAGTCCAACACGGTTAATAAATGAAATCGTATCAAGATAGAAAATTGATTAAACGTTTATTAAAAAAATAAAAAAGCCTGCTCAGTTAAGTGCGTAAAGCAGGCCATCAAAAAAAATTCATTTACAATAGAAGTTATTCAACAGACGCCGAACCAATGCTCTTGCTACGTTCAATCGATTGCAATGCCAGGTAATTTTCACCGAATTTCTTAATATTGTCCAACTCGGTATCGAACTGATCGAAATGGCCCTCTTCATCAGCGACCAACGCCTCAAACAATTTTTTAGTGACCGAATCCGCATTTGCGGCGCACTCATTAGCAAACTTGTTATAGTCCATCACGGCCTGTTCTTCCATTTTGCAGGCCATTTCCAGCATGCTTTTCACGTCATGAACTTTATTCACAGCAGCCGATGCGATCAGTTCGACTTCCCCTTTCAGAAACAAAATACGTTCAGCTAACTGCTCGACATGCATCATCTCATCGATAGCTGATCGTTTGAACAGGTTTGCTAATAAATCGTAGCCCTGATCGTCACAATGAAAATGAAAATACATATACTGATGAACTGCCGCTAATTCGTCACCAATACTTTTGTTCAGCAAAACCACACTTTTTTCGTGCATAATTGCCTCCATTTAATTTAGATTTCATTTGAAGAGGTACACAGTTTCCGCACTCCTAATTCCGGAATATTTGCTGAATATAAAATATTAAATTTCGCTACTGAAATAATTCACTGTGCTTTTCAACTGGCTTGCTCTTTCAATTCCGAAATTTGGACCTGTGTGTCAGTTCAGTTAAACCCATCAATTATCACTTTGTTTCAGATGAAATATATGTTGATGAGCATCATATTGATATGTGATATCCATCTGGTTCAGTTCACAGATCTTCTTTACGAGAGACAGGCCCAGCCCCAACGACGCCTGAGGATTACCATTCCGGTAGAAACGTTCGAATAGCTTTTCCGGCGACACATCCAACGGGGGACCATAATTACTAATATTTAAACTATCAGTTTCCGTAACTATCCGGATCGGACCTTCGTTTGTGCCGTAGCGGATGGCATTCCGCAGCAAATTTTTAATGACAATATCCAACAGGAACGGATCGATCATAATTTTGTGCATTGCATCCAGCCGATGCTCAATCTGCAATGATTTTAACCGGGCCAATTCAGCAACGGCTTCCACATGTTTTTCAATGATAGGTTTAGTAATTAGTTCTTCAACTTTATTAAATTCACCATTTTCAATTTTTGTGAGTAGATTGAGTGTATTGCCCAAACGTGACAGGTAATTCGTTTCATCATAAATTATTTTAACAGCGCTGGCCTGACGTTCCATGACGTCATCATCGGCTATTAAATTTTCAGTTTTATTGCGAATGACAGTTAATGGCGTCTGAATTTCGTGTGCCATGTTCTCGGTATATTCTTTCAAGTGACGATAATCGTATTCAATCCGATCCAACATATTATGGAACAGTTGCTGCATCTTTACAAATTCCGCCGTACTGGTATTCACATGCTCCACATCGATATCAGTACCGATCTTATACATTTTCATGATACCTAAAATGCGATTGAACGGTTTAAAAATTGACCGCGAGAGTAATAAATTAAACAATACGATGCCTACTGCAAGCATGATAAACGCCGGAATAATAGAACCGAAAATATCGTCGCGCAGTTGGTAAAAATCATCCATTTGCTTGATCATGGTAAGTTTATATTGCTGATTATTTATATTGAATATGGAAATACGTTTTCGGAACCTTAGCATTTCATCCATAGCGGCATTGTGTACAAGCGTATCAGCATACACGGGATAGAGTGTACTGTCAACTGGTTGCGGCAGCTTGACTATTTCGGCGCTGTATGGCAATTTATTAAATTCCTCCCCTTCACGCATTTCGCGTTGAATAAATCCTTGCGCCCGATCGAAACGATGCTTCAGGTATGAATGAATAAATTGGTCCGCTTCATTCGTCAGAAAAAGTGCACTACCGTAGAAAGCGATAAATGTAAACAGTAAATAAATTGCTGTTGTTCGGGTTAAAAGCTGGAATGTCCGTCGATTTTTCGATTTATCCTGTTTCATGATTCTTCCGAAAATTTATACCCCATCCCATACATGGCCTGGATGTAATTTTTTCCGCCCGCTGCTGTTATTTTTTTGCGTAGATTTTTAATATGGTTATAAATAAAATCAAAACTATCAGCCTCATCGATATGGTCACCCCACAGATGCTCGGCAATACTCTCTTTGGTGAGCACCCGATTTTTATTGTACATGAAGTACAACAACAGATCGTATTCTTTTTTGGTGAGAATCAGTGGTTTATCGTTTACATACGCCTGAGATGCCGGCAAATCAATTTTGAGCGCATCGACCACAATAATATCCTTCCGGTTGAATTTGTTCCGCCGCAATACCGAACGTACCCGGGCATTCAATTCAACTTTATGGAATGGTTTGGTAATATAATCATCAGCACCGAGATCGAGTCCCTTGACTTTATCTTCCAATGAATTTTTCGCCGTGACAATCAGGATGGCGACATCTTTCTCCTTCTCCTTGATTTCGCTGATCAACGCCAACCCGTTCCCGTCCGGCAATCCCAGGTCAAGAATTACGAGATCGTACTGATAATCATTTATCCGCTGGCTGGCCTCGCGTAAGGTTCCGGCAACTTCCACAACGAATCCGTTTTCGGTGAGAAATTGCTTCATATCCGAGGCCAAATGGGTGTTATCTTCCACAATCAGTAATTTCATGACTATAATTTACAATTTAATTTTGTAGGAATTTGGTTGTTTCAATAAAAATCCCCGCCTGAATATATTATGGCCGTCATCCCCAAATCCTTTCCAATTCCACCTTAATATATTTAGCCAATATCCGATGTCCCTCAATAGTGGGATGCGCTCCATCCAATGTGTAACCCGAAGGTAATGCATATAACAATTCGATAAATGATATTTTTTGTCTGTAAGCGAGCGCCTTGTATTCATCGTGTAACCGGGCGAGATAATTATTTGTTTGCTCACCGAATCCGGCTTGCGTTAGCCATCGAGGCATCGCAACAATATCTATTTTGGGAGATGACATCAGAATCAGATGTGTATTGGGTCGATCACGTTGAATTGTGGTGAGAATTCGCATCATATTTGTGACGCATTGTGCGACGACAGTACCGGAATGACCATGCAAACGTAAATCGTTTGCTCCAAGTTGAATGCAACAATAATCAACGTTTTTGGGAATACCAGCAACAATATCTGGAAGACGTCGCACATAACCGGTTGTTGCCCAGCCAGTACGTCCCTGATTAATACATATAACATTTTCGAGCATCGACTCTAATTGTGCAGGGAATGCAAGTTGCGGTAGAACGCCATACCCTGCAGTGATAGAATCACCAAGAAAAACAATTGTTCTTACCATGATTCTTTCAATTTGTTAGAATCTCTACTCATTTGTTCTAATTAGTGTATGTCCGGGAAAGTACGATAAGCTTCCAGCTTGTCGTAATTTCTTATATAACTTCAATATTTAACTTGCAATCAAGATGATTGCGTTACAAAATCAACCATTCCCGGACGAACACTAATTAACTTGCTGAAATTGTTTGATACGATTTTGAATCGAATCTTTCACCGCTAAATTACGCTCATTCCCAAGATTGAATTGAGTAACCATATGGATAAGGTCGTTTGCCTGGCTGTATAATTCCTGGGCAATGCCAGCGGATTCTTCCGAATTGGCTGCATTCTGTTGGGTCGATTGATTCATCTGTTCCACTGCTGATTCGATCTGTTCAAATCCGTTTTTTTGATGGATGGAAGCATCTGCAATATCATCGATGAAATTATCCACTTTGCTAATATGACTGTTGATATCGCGCAAATTTTCTACCACAATCTCGTTCACGCGAATACCTTCTTCGGAAATGGCAACTGATTCCTTAATTAATTCGGCTGTATTACTCGCTGCTTCGCCGCATCGAATAGCCAAATTCCGCACTTCATCTGCAACAACCGCAAAACCTTTGCCAGCTTCTCCCGCTCGGGCAGCTTCAACTGCTGCATTTAATGCCAGTAAATTTGTTTGGAAGGCGATATCATCAATCGTTTTAACGACATGTTGTGTTTGGTCCGCTGACGATTTTATCTTGATAATCACATTGGATAGTTTGGACATATTTGATGTTCCGGTTTTGGTAACCTGAATTGCATCTTGAGATAAATGCCTCATTTCTGCAGTCGTTTCTGTATTTTTTGCCAGCAGAGAAAGCATCTCTTTCATCGAGCTGGAAATTTCTTCGATCAAACTTGCCTGCTCAGATGCTGATTGAGCCAATGATTGACTGGTGTCGCTAATCTGTTTTGAGGCATTATTAACCTGATCAGCGCCTGATAATACATGTTGTAAAGAAGTACGAAGCGTTCGAACAGTTTGGTTAAGTGCATCTTTTATATTGGCGTGCTCACCTTTATAATTTCCGGTCATTTCACTGGTCATATTCTGATTTTTTAACTGTACCAGTACTTTTGAAGCCTCGTTTATTGGACTTGTAATTGAATCCAACATCGTATTGATACCGGTAATAATATTTTGAAATTCACCTTTATAGTGTGATGAATTCAGTCTTACGTCAAGTCGGCCATTATTAGCCGCCTGATTCAGTGATGTTAAATCATTAATAACAGCAGCGATAGCCTGTTTCATTTTATTCATGGCCATGCCTAGCTGATCCGTTTCGATTACTGTCAAATGATTATTTAAATTTCCATCTGCAATATCGGTTGCTATTTTCACTTTTGCTTTTTGAGATTCAATCAACGTTCTGAATGAATCCGCCAGAATTCCAACTTCATCTTTCGAATGATATATGATTTGAAGATCAATATTACCTTTTACTATTTCCAGCGCTTTATTTGTTAACTCCTTGATCGGATTCGTAATTGAAGATGACAGTAAAATACTCAGCACAATTGTAGCAATTAGTCCAAACATGAAAACGATGGTCAGAGCTTTCCTTGACTTTTTGGATGCAATTTTTGCATCAACCGAAACTTGTTGTGTGTATTGGTCAGTTTCTTTACGAATGTTTTGTAGATAATTTTGTACATATTTGACATTGGTGACAACCTGGTCATTATAAAATTGGACTGCTTGCTGATGATAATCAGGTCCTTTTTGCAAAATTTTTTCAAGCTGGGCAACGGATTCATGGAGCTTTTTATGTGGTTCTTCCATTGCATCAAATTCAGCTTTTAATGAGGGGAATTTGGCACAGGTAGTTGTGCGGGCATCACTATAGTACCACATGCCAAGTCCACACTCACGTGGATTTTTTTGTACATCAATATGAGTAATATCATGATTAAAACGAAATTCTCCTACCTTGTCAACCCACTCCAGATGGTCTATTTCTTTTTCCAGCATTTGCTTAGCAATGGATTCAGCACCAATGACATCTTCTGTTTTATTTGTAAGTGTTGAAATACCTTTATTCCCAATCAAGAAGATAATAAATGATAATAAGCTAATCAAGCAAAAGCTTGCCATTAATTTTTGAAAGAGCTTGAAATTCTTCATCGTCAAAATCCTTGTCGTCGTTATTGGTTGTGATTCAATGTCATGAAGATAAGGTGAAGTCTGCGACAACTTCAAACTGAGCGCAGATGAATAAACGTGCGTCAGCGAAGTATGAAACATTAGCGAAGTTTGATTTGAATTATCAATCCCAATTCATCATCTTCACCTATTGGCATTACTTATGATTAACAATTACGCGAAACATTCATAAAGCCGAAAACATTTAAATCGGACTATTTCTGTTTAATTCTTCGACAATAAAAAAAACAATCTTGAGCACTATTTTTATTGTATCTGAATCGTGACAATAATAAAATTTTACTTATTCGTCATTAGTGATTTTAGAAAAAGTCCCGGTAACTTTTCCACTCAGCGTCCTACAGGATAATCGTTATCCACTATTTTAAAATTAAGCCATAAAATGTCAATTGAATAATTGCTTGACATTCACGTTATTATTAAAATTTTTAATATTTTTTACTTTTCACCTTTATAACTATTAAACCATTGACGATATTATTGATGAGTTTTATTATATGAAAGTCATATATCATTAAACCATGAAAAACAACGAATGTACCCATCGATTCCACTAGCAATAACAATCCATGCTCACATTTCCATTGAGGGACTGAAAGATGAAACTGAATACAGGTAAAACCGGCTCTGTTACTGAATTTGAAAAGCTAATCTTCGATGTCGTTCATACCGCGCATGTGCAAAGCCTATTCATCTTTTCTTGTGATAGTAATGGATTTCAAGCAAATGAAATTGATCCGATTCTGAGAACAATTCCCGTGCCCGTTTTTGGTGGCATCTTTCCCGCAATCATGTGCGGAAATGAGAAAACTGACAAAGGTACCGTGGTGATTGGTTTGGAATTTGCGCCCCACGTTACCATCATCCCATCGCTGAGTAACCCTTCAATGGATTACGATCAGATAATCGAAGAATTACTCCCCGAACAATCCGACACACGGACGATGATCATTTTAGTGGATGGACTGGCGAAACGGATCAGCAAACTAATTGAAGGGATGTTTAATAATTGCGGTCTGGAATATAATTACATTGGAGGCGGTGCCGGTTCGCTGAACTTCACACAGAAACCCTGCCTGTTCACAAACCAGGGAATGCTTGCTGATTGTGCACTTATTGTGCAATGCCCGATAATAAGTAGTATTGGTGTTCAGCATGGCTGGCGAACAGTAAGCGGTCCGTATAAAGTAACGGATTCTGACCAGAATATTATTAAAACAATCAATTGGCTCCCGGCATTTGATGTATATAAAGATGTCATCGCTGCACATTCAAACCTGGAAATCCGCCCTGATAATTTTTTTGACATTTCCAAATGTTATCCGTTCGGTATCAGCCGATTTGGTGCAGAAAAAATTGTGCGCGATCCGATTATGACAAGTGAAAACGGTTTTATTGTCTGTGTCGGAGAAGTGCCAACCGAATCATACGTGGACATTTTAACAAGTGATGCACCAGCGCTTATAAATGCCGCACGAAATGCTTATACAAGCGCATTGCAGGAAATAAATTCATATCCGTTTAATACATTTACTTTATTTATTGATTGCATTTCACGCAGCCTGTTTCTTGAAAAACAGTTTCAGGCAGAGTTAGATGCCGTATATCACGAGTCCACCCCGCTGATCGGTGCGTTAACAATCGGAGAAATAGCCAATACCGGAAAGGAATATCTTGAATTTTATAATAAAACAGCAGTCGTCGGCGTACTGGAGGATGCATGATTTCAGCTGCTGAGCACATTCAGATATTATACGAAATTGCATTGTCAATCGGTACAAGTCTTGATGCGACGAGCATGTTAAAAACAAGCCTGTCCACCATTCTTCGCAAACTAAATTGTTCCGCAGGCGCTATCTGGAAAGAACAGCGGGCAGAACAATCTGATACGGTATGCAGATACGAACATTTGTTTTCCTTGCCTCGTAATATTGAACGCAATCCATTGTACCAGGCAGCAATCAAAAATATTCCCACAGGAATTGATTCAGATATATTATCTGTGTTCGCTGATTTGCTGCCTATTTGTACCGGACATGACCAGGACAAATATTATTATATAGTCGATGTGCCACATATCGGATTTCTAATTTTGCTCAGGCATAGAACTGAATTGGATCATTCGATTATCCTGTCATTAAATCCGTTATTATCCAAACTGGGACATGCCTATAAAGCTTGCATTCAAAACAGTGAACTGGAAGAGGCACATAGGCTAAACAAAGAAGTGATTGCCGAATTATCATCCAAAACCGCGCAATTGCAACAAACCAATGAACAGTTAATCCGGGAAAATCATGAACGGCAACAAGCAGAGCATGCGCTGGCATTTGAGCAGCACCTGCTAAATGTATTCATGGACACTATCCCGGATAACATATACTTTAAAGATACCAATTTATGTTTTATTCGAATAAATCAGGCTTTTGCCAAACGGCTTAACCTGAAAAACGCAGATGAGGCAATCGATAAATCCGACTTTGATTTATATGATAGAGAATATGCCGAAAGTACTTACCAGAAACAACAGAATGTAATGGCAACGCGGCAACTAACAACTGCCGAGTTAAAAAAGATATATCCCGACGGTAAGGAGCGATGGATTTTGAATACGGAAGCTCCTTTACTGGATGCTGAGGGCAATGTGATCGGAATATTCGGGGTTTCAAAAGATATTTCGCGACGAAAGCAGAATGAGTTTGAATTACGCAAAGCAAAAGATGAGGCTGAATCTTCCAGTAAATCGAAGTCGGTTTTTCTTGCTAATATGAGTCATGAAATCAGAACACCATTGAACGGTGTTATCGGAATGACGTGCTTGCTACTGGAAACCCGACTTAATTCCGAACAATTTGAATATGCGGATTCTATTAAAAAAAGCGGCGAATCACTGCTTTGCCTGATCAATGATATTTTGGACTTCTCCAAAATAGAAGCCGGGCAGCTCAGTCTGGAATCCGTAGATTTTGATTTGCGCGCTGTAATTGAAAACATCAGTGATATGGTTATTCACCGGATTGAGCAAAAAGGGCTGGAATTCCACATTCACATCCAACCGGATGTGCCTACATTAATTATCGGTGATCCCGGACGTTTACAGCAAATCATTATCAATCTGCTGGGCAATGCAATCAAATTTACATCCCGGGGTGAAATTAATATTGCCGTGCGCTGTAAACAGATGAGTCCAACTCAGGTAACATTGCATTGTACCATTTCAGACACAGGTATTGGCATTCCTACCGATCAGCTCAATGCCATATTCGAAAGTTTCATCCAGGCCGACAGCTCCACCACTCGTAAATTTGGCGGCACCGGCTTGGGACTGACGATCAGTAGACAACTGGTTGAAATGATGAAAGGTGACATTTGGGTTGAAAGTGAACCGGATAAAGGCAGTCACTTTCACTTCACGGCTCAGTTCGCACTTCATGCCGATGCGTATGCCACAAGCACCAATGAAACCATCCAAAATATGCATATCGTGATCGTGGACGATAATGCTACCAATCGTATCATTTTACAGGATATGTTACTTTCGAATGAGTGTCGGGTAACAATGTTCGAAGATGGCCAGGAAACACTGCATTATTTACGAAATTCGAATGACGTTGACATGTTGATAACTGATTATCACATGCCGGGAATGGATGGTTATGATGTTGTTAAAGGCGTACGTAGTATTTCAGAACATAAAAATTTACCGATTATAATTTTAACTTCAATGGGGCGTAATTATGATGTGCAACAACTCGAAGATCTGGGGCTCGTATGGACACTGACAAAACCGGTGAAAATGCAGCAACTTTATGATACGATGATGGTTGCGGCAGGCAGATCGCAACAATTAAAACGTGCTGTTTCCGGCACAGCCAAAACACTGGATGAATGTATAATCGGTTTGAAAAATTTAGGCGAACATGCACACATTTTATTGGTCGAAGACAATAAAATAAATCAACGTGTCGCTCAGGCATTATTAACAAAGGTAGGATTGCCTCTTGATATTGCAGACGATGGTATTCAGGCAATTGAAGCCATGAAAAAAAACTCGTATGATTTGATTTTGATGGATGTCCAGATGCCAAATATGGATGGATTTACAGCGACAAGGGAAATTCGAAAAACATTGGGTCAAAGGGAAATTCCAATAATCGCCATGACCGCCCATGCCATGAAAGGTGACAAGGAACGCTGCCTCGCCGCCGGAATGAACGATTATATTGAAAAACCAATTAATTTGGATAAGCTCTTCAAAACATTGGTCAATTGGCTGATGCCAATTTCTGTAATGGAATATTGATTATAACAGGATTATTGGGGAAGTGTAAACACAAACCGGGAACCCTCGCCCACGCTCGATTCCACCCATACACTCGCACCGTTCAACTCCACTATCTTTTTTACCAACGCCAGTCCTATACCTGTGCTCTCAATTTCGTCCTTGGGATGAAGCGTCTGGAAAATCTGAAAAATTCGCGAAAAATATTTTTCGTCAATCCCTGGGCCGTTATCCGCCACATAAAATTCCCAAAACGAATCTTTTTCCGTCACGCCAATTTTAATTTCACCAGCATCCTTATCCATGTACTTAATTGCATTACTGATGAGATTCTGGAATAATTGCAGCATACGTGTCCGATCCTGGTATAGTACAGGCAACGGTGATTCGATTTCAATGTGAATATGAGGTGGTGGCTGCAATAACTCGATTACATCCTGAACCAGTAATTGCATATCGATTTTTTCTTTCCTGTCAGCAATACGTCCAAGCCGCGAGTATTCGAGAATGCCCTCAATTAAATTATTCAATCGTTCCACGCGATTTACCATCATTTCCAGCCATTCTTTGCCCTGCTCATCGATCAATTCATGGTAATCTTCAGCAATCCATTGAGCAAGGCGCCCCACACCACGAACAGGCGCTTTCAAATCATGTGAAACAACGTAAGCGAACTCCTGCAATTCACGATTAACAATTTCCAATTGTTCGGTGCGTTCTTTAACCCGTTGTTCCAATACTTCGTTTAGTTGACGGATGGCATCTTCCGAACGCTTTCGTTCGGAGATATCACGAGTGACAGCAATAATTTCTTCAATTTCGTTTGTTAATGGATTGTGGATTGTTTTACTGTTGGTTTCAACCCACACATAATGACCATCGTGATGACGAATTCGATACGATGTTGTATTGACAACAGAACGATTCATAGTTATGGCAAACGATTTACGGATTTCATCAAGATCATCGGTGTGGCAAAATTGGTACACAGTTTGGCCAATCAGTTCATCCGGCATGTACCCAAGCAAATGATGACAAGCCGGAGAAACATACAAATAATCACCCTCCGACGTGTGTTTGGAAATCATATCAGTTGAATTTTCAGCAATAATTCGATATCGTTGCTCACTTTCACGCAGCGCTTCCTCTGCCTTTTTTCGCTCGGTAATATCCTCACCCGAACTAAGAATATTCACAATTTCATTCTTCTCATTCGTTATAAAACTATTATGCCAGGCAATAATGCGTTCGCTTCCTGATTTAGTCACAACACTGTTTTCATAGTATTCTACAGGTTTTATGTTGCCAGCAATTATTTTGTTAAATACCTGTCTAACAGCCTCTTTTTCTTTTTCCGGTAAACATGTTTGGAACCAGTTATTTCCAATAAGTTCATCTTCACGATATTCCAGCAGGCTGCAACCTTTCCGGTTAATTAATGTTATGTCACCCGCAGCGTTCAGTGCAACCAATATCACTTCGATTGTATCCAGATACTGTTGACTACGCGACTGCTCTTTTTGTGCAAGTTGTTCGGCCTGCCTCCGTTCGGTAATATCCTCAAATGCAACTCCCAAGCGATCACCAGGCATGTTAAACGTGTGGATCCGATAAGCGCCAGCCAAACGATCATCATGATAAAATAGATCTTCTGTTTCAAACATTTCGCCAGTGCGGATCGGCTGTAAAAATTTATTCACCATGTCTATCTCGTGCGCATTCGGCCAAATTTCATTAAACTCCTTATCTCGCCACTCATCTATTTTGATGCCTGTCAGCCGTTCCGCTTCCGGATTCGCATCCAGCAAAATCAATCGATCCGGGTGTTCATATTGATAAATAAACAAGCCCGCCGGAATTGCCCGGACGATATCGGCGGCGGTTTGCATGGAATCGCGTAATGCCCGTTCCGCCTCGATGCGTTTGGTAGCGTCACGGATGCTGCCTTCCAATACAATCGGTTTGCCGAAATCGTCTTTAATATAATGCACATTACATTCCGAGACGATTTGACTATCATCGGCACAACGGAATGTTATTTCAAAATTCTTGACATCGTCCTGTTGGCTCAACAGTTCTAATAACCGTGTACGCTGTTCGGGATAGACGTACACATCGTCCAACATCTTTTTACCAACGAGTTCGCCTTGATTATATTTTAGCATTTCTTCTGCGGCAGGATTCGCCATTAATATTGTACTATCCAAACCACACATCAAATACCCATCCTGCATTGTCTCAAAAATACGCTGAAATTTATCATCGGATTTTTTAGATAACTGCGAATACGTCCAATTGAGGGCTGTCATTTGGGATAAGCGAAGTTGAGTTCTAACCCGCAATAGCAATTCAGCTTCGTTGATTGGCTTGGTTAGCAGATCATTCACCCCCGCATCGATAAAAGCATCCTTATTATGCAAATCCTGAAATGTCGACATCACGATAACGGGTGTAAATTTCGTGTGATTATCGTCCAATAGTTCACGACATATTTCAAGGCTGTCGGTTTCACTATGGTCTGCATCGAAAAGTATTAAATTTGGCGATGTGTGTTTCTTATCATGCAGTACAGGTATTAATTCAGTGTAGGGAGTTACTTCGAAGTGTTGCGTTGACAATATTTCTGCGATGCGGCGGTTAGAGGATTCATTACAATCAATGAGTAAAATTCGATTCCCTGGATGTTCCCAATCAGGTATGAATGTCATTGTACTTACCTTCCATTTTGTTCGATCGTAATTCGAATAATTCAGCGTTGTCTATTTGTATTCCTGATGCCAAAGCCGAATTATTTTACCCTATTTTCTCTGTGTATGAAATAAGGGGATCAGGAGAAGGTTGAAATGAAAATCCTCGCTCCAGTTCACTACCAGTAAATCAACAGTTGAACTGAGCTGTATGTCAAAATCTTAAAATAACATAATACGTTATCCAACCAAGTTAAAATATACGAACAAACTTGCTGTTCTCCAAACATATTTTGCACTCATGACAATTATTTAAATAGTACTTATGTAGGATGATAAATAACCATTCAATATTGGAGGTATTTGTAGCTGCAATTCCCAGTCTGTCTACATTAATAAAAAATATAAGGTAACTGGACATGGCATGAATTGCAGCTACAAAATCATCAAATAGCGAACTGATACGATGAAAATATCATTTCCAAATACGATGTCATGCATTATTATTTTCACGAAATCGCGCCCAGTCAATATGTAACTTTCGCATACGCGCCCGCAGCGTATGTGGATTTATTTCCAGCAATTCAGCTGCTCCCTTTCTCCCTTCAATTCGTCCGTGAGTGTGCGCAAGTGCATATTCAATATGTTTTTTAATCACCGCATCCAATGGTACAATTTGCTGCTCAGGTAATGCAAATGATTCCCCTGACTGAGGTTGCGCCGGTTGGGCATAACTATCCGACCATCCCAGTGCAGCCGCTATTTCCAACTGCCTGCCATTACCTAACAGGGCCGCACGGTCGATGACAGCTCCTAGTTCACGAATGTTGCCCGGCCAATCATACGAAGCAAGTAATTCAATATCGTGTTCATTCGGAAGACAGACTGGCAGCCCAAAACGAATGGCGGAACGCTCACTGAAATGATTGGCTAACAAAGGAAGATCATCAATCCGCTCACGTAATGGCGGTAGAAATACCGGAAATGTTGAAAGCCGGTACCATAAATCATCACGAAATCTGCCGTCGGCAACCATTGCTGCTAAATCGCGATGTGTTGCCAGCACAATCCGCACGTCAACTCGGATCGGTTGTTTTCCGCCAACACGCTCCATCCATCCATCCTGGAGAATGCGTAACAGCCGCACCTGGGCATCCAAAGGCATCTCACCAATTTCATCCAAAAATAATGTGCCGCCATCCGCACGTTCAAACCACCCCTTGCGCGATTCCACCGCGCCGGTAAACGCGCCGCGTTCATGTCCGAACAATTGTGAATCGATAAGCTCGCGCGGGATAGCGCCACAATTTACCCGAATAAACGGGCCGTCTTTTCGATTCGACCGGGTATGGATTGCCCGCGCGATCAGTTCCTTTCCGGTTCCGGTCTCACCAAACAACAACACTGGCACATCCGAATGTGCAACCAACGCAATTCGTTCCATCACTTTACGTAGTCCCTGATGTTCGCCAACAATTGTATCGCCGATTTCCTTACGACTTAATTTCGCGAGTAGCGTTTTTTTATCCGCCTCGGCTGCTTCTTTTAATTTCACCATTTCACGCAGGCGCTGATCATTTTCCAGCGCCAATGAGAACGGTTCCAACAACATGGTCATCATTGTCAGGTGCTGTGATTGGAACAGATTTCCAGATTTGCTAACAAAAACCAGCACCGGGCACAAGTGCGATGATCCGTTTAACGGGCCGACTATAATTTCATAGTTTCCATCAATTTTTTCAAATAGTTGTGCAAGCCTGGCTTCATGCAATTCCTGCATACGTGAAATTTGCCCTGCATGATGCCACGAGGATAATGCTGCGCTGCTCTCTTTTGAAACTGTTACTGTTTTCTTGACTTGTGTTAACGCTGACTGAACTGGTGCGAATGCAACTGTTTCAAACTGCAGCCCGGTTTCATCCATCTGGCGAATGTATATGTGCTGCAATGGAATATGTTGCTGTAATAATTTGGCAATTTTCGGTAAAGATTCGGTGATCTCGATATTGCGGCATGCTTCACGCCACACATCCAATAAAATTTCTTTGAATTTCTCCATATGACCATCATATTTAACGGGTAACTATTATATATGATTTAATAATCCAGCGAATAATACGGTTTTTAATTTTAAAATGCAAATATAATTTTCGGAATTGCATGAAATTTAATATCTTAACATAATGCAAGAATTTTGGTCTGATGTTTGAATTCACTATAGACAATTTGGATACGGATATACAAGGAAAACGTACCACACACTTTTAAAGTGCGTGGCACATGAAATTCAGCTAATCACTAGTAAATCGGAGCGACCTTCGCAATGAGTATTCAATTCAAAACGGTAATATTAATAGTCCTGTTCATTGCATGTTCCCATTTGCGATCAAACGCCGGGAATCCGGAACTTCTGAATGTTTCCTATGATCCCACCCGGGAACTGTATCAGGAAATGAATGAGGCGTTCACTGCATTCTGGCAAAAGCAAACAGGCGAAACAGTTATCATCCGTCAATCCCATGGCGGCGCTGGTAAACAAGCACGTGCTGTTATTAGCGGATTGGAAGCAGATGTCGTCACCCTGGCATTAGCATATGATATCGACGCGATTCATGAACAGGCGAACCTGATCCTGGAAAACTGGCAAGCGCGGCTACCGCATAATAGCTGTCCGTACACATCCACCATTGTTTTTCTTGTGCGGAAAGGAAATCCAAAACATATTGAAGATTGGGATGACCTGATTCGCCCTGGTGTGAGTGTGATCACACCAAATCCGAAAACATCCGGCGGAGCACGCTGGAATTATTTGGCTGCCTGGGGATATGCGTTAAAAAAGTGGAATCATGATGAAGGCAAAGCCAAAGCGTTTATTCAGCAATTATTTGCAAACGTACCAGTACTGGATACCGGTGCTCGCGGCTCAACCAATACTTTTTTACGTGGCATCGGTGATGTGTTTATTTCCTGGGAAAATGAGGCGTTGCTCGCCGTTAAAAAATTGGGTAGTGATGAACTGCAAATTGTAGTTCCTTCGATAAGTATTTTAGCAGAACCACCTGTCACCATTGTTGATGCCTATGTTGACAAGCATAACACCCGCACCATTGCCGAAGCCTATTTACGATTTCTGTATTCAAAACAGGGACAACACATCTGTGCGCGACACTTTTATCGCCCCAGTGATCCTGATATCATGAATCAATATCTAACACAATTCCCGATTGTTGAACAATTCAAAATTGAAGATATGTTTGGAGACTGGCAGCAAGCACAAAAAATCCATTTTAGTGATGGTGGTACATTTGACCAGATTTTCGAACGAAAATAGCACGCATTTATGAAATTTTCAAAACAACAATCAATCATCCCCGGTTATTCGTTTACATTGGGCATTACACTGACGTATCTGGGCTTGATCGTCTTAATTCCGATCGCCACATTATTTATCAAATCGGCGCACCTGAGTTACGATAGTTTCATCAAAATCGTACTCTCGTCGCGAACAATTGCAGCGTTTCAATTGAGTTTTGGCGCATCGCTAATTGCCGCCTCCATGAATACGATTTGCGGTTTACTAGTCGCCTGGGTACTGGTACGGTACCGGTTTCCGGGCAAATTTTTCGTTGATGCCCTGGTCGATCTGCCATTCGCATTGCCAACTGCTGTCGCCGGAATTTCGCTGACCTATCTTTATTCATCGCACGGATGGCTCGGAAGATACCTTGAAAAAACGAGCATTCATGTTGCATATAGCCGCCTGGGGATTGTCATTGCGTTGACATTCGTCGGATTGCCATTTGTTGTCCGAACTATTCAGCCGGTACTGAATAATCTGGATCGGCAAATCGAGGAAGCGGCAATTTGCCTGGGAGCATCACGCTGGCAAACATTTATCCGGGTGCTACTGCCAACAATTCTGCCAGCGACACTGACCGGATTCGCGCTGGCGTTTGCCCGCGCGATTGGTGAATATGGATCAGTTGTATTTATTTCGGGAAATATGCCCATGCGCACTGAAATTGTCCCGCTGCTCATCATGACAAAACTGGAAGAATACGACTATGCAGGCGCAACGGGATTGGCCGTGGTCATGTTATGCATTTCTTTTTTAATGTTGCTCACAATCAACACACTACAGTGGTGGAGTCAACGTTACCGTAAAATAATTCATTAAAGTCTGTCCGGAAATGATGATATTTGTAGGGGGCTGTATCAAAAGTCAAAATTCGTATAATTTCTTCATGCTGAGCGAAGTCGAAGCATGTTGTTTTATAGTAATTTATCATCCTTCGACTACGCTCAGGATGAAGCTTGACAAGCCTTTTGATACAGCCCCAAGCTGAAGCTCGTATTCCAAACTCGCACAGCCACTCATTAGTAACTGAGAAATTATTTTCTGACATTTTTTGGCAGAAAATGTTAAAACATATTTTAGACAGGATTTCACGGATTCACA
>JAFGDW010000154.1 GCA_016931935.1 Candidatus Zhuqueibacterota bacterium
TGTGAATCCGTGAAATCCTGTCTAAAATATGTTTTAACATTTTCTGCCAAAAAATGTCAGAAAATAATTTCTCAGTTACTAATGAGTATTTATCGAATTTATTTTTTTAATTGCTTTAGATAATCGCATCGGTATTTAGTTCTGCTTTGTCAGATTAAAATAAAAGAAATATTATTCATCCTTTTTTTTCGCCAAAAGGATTCAAAGTCACAAAGTTTACGCAAAGAAAAGAAATATTTATGAGTCCACTCTAAAAAGAGCTTAACCACGAATTTCACTAATTTTCATCAATCATGTCCCGCTTTTTTCGGCGGGACAGATGCGTCCTTCGGCGCATTGTTTATATAAGACTTAATAGATTTCTATTCGCGTCCATTCGCGTAATTCGCGGTTTTTAGAATGGGATCATTTATAGAACAGTAAATTAAATTTTAAGTTGAAATTGTCGCCATTAAACTAAAATCCTTTTCAACAAATGCTCTTTCTTCGTGCTACTTAGTGTTCTTTCAGTCTTAGTGGCAGAATTGGGTAATGTGTCAAAGTCGAATTAGTGATGCATTTTTAATAAATCAACTATACAAACACTAAGGGAACAATGTGAAACAGCTAAATGAATGGATAGAAACGGACGTTAAAAGGGCTAAGGAAAGGTCCATAAAATGGCTATCGGAAGAATATTTTTTCCGTGATCCGGCAAGACCGTATTACATTAATCAGGATTTCTTTTTTTCACCAGCCGATGGCATTATTCTTTATCAAAAGATCGTTCGGCCAGATGAGAGCCTGGTGGAAATCAAAGGCAAACATTATACACTGCAAACAGCAATGCACGATTCGTCCTATGAAAAAGAAAGTCTGGTTATTGGTATTTTTATGACATTTTACGATATTCACGTGAATCGCATCCCTTTGGGCGGATATTTATCGTATCAGCACATCGAGCCGATTGCTTCGTGTAATCGCCCCATGCTCAATATTGAAAAGGATTTAATAAGCCACAATCGAGTGAATCCGGATGATGCCGAGTATTTATTTTATAATGAACGGATGTTAAATACAGTATACTCGCCGTCCATTCAACAATCGTACTATATATTGCAGATCGGGGATTATGATGTCGGTGTGATTGTGCCGTTTACAACCAAACAGCACCACGCCTATTTTCAAAATCGACGTTTTTCTCAAATTCGCTATGGTTCCCAGGTGGATCTAATCATCCCGTTGTCAGACCACTATGAATTTGAAGTTTTGCAAACTGATGAAGTACATGTGGAAGCAGGTGTCGATCCGTTAATTAAAATTCATCCCCGGGGAAATAAGCATGATAGATAAGCATTGTCAATCGGAATGTGTTGTTAATTCTTATAATGAATGGGATCCGCTGGAAGAAGTAATTGTTGGCAGACTTGAATATGCCACCCATCCTTCATGGGATATGATTGAACAATTTGTCACACCGGAAAATGATCCGTCGGATTCGTTTGCTGCTCAATCCGGAGTGGCGCCCGGGCAGCAATACCCGAAAGAAATTGTACACGCCGCTCAAAAATCTTTGGATGAATTTATCCACATCCTGGAGGCCGAAGGAGTTAACGTACGTCGGCCTGATGTAATCGATTCTTATCTCAAACCATTTTCAACACCGGCCTGGAATGTAGCCACAGGCTTTTGCAGCGCTAATCCGCGTGACGTATTTCTTGTGGTCGGCAATGAAATAATCGAAGCGCCAATGGCCGACCGCAGCCGTTATTTTGAAAGCTGGGCGTTCCGTACGTTGCTGAAAGAGTATTTTCGGGCGGGTGCAAAATGGACTTCAGCTCCGAAACCACAGCTTCTTAATGAACAATTCGATCCCGATTATCAGCACCGGCCGAATCCACAAAATGAATTGCGCTATGTGACCACTGAGTTTGAGCCAACGTTTGATGCAGCGGATTTTGTCCGTTGCGGACGGGATATTTTCGGACAATTGAGTCATGTTACCAATCGATTGGGCATTGATTGGCTGCGGAGGCATCTGGGCGATTCGTATCGAATTCATGTGCTGGAGAATCTCAGCCCGCAAGTTCTTCATATTGATACCACGTTCATGCCACTAAAGCCGGGCACGGTTATGATTAGTCCCGATTATCTTGATTATAACAAATTGCCGGGCATGTTCAAATACTGGAACATTCTGGTTGCACCGGAGCCGGTTCCCTATAAAAGCCGACCGAGAACGATGAGCAACTGGATCAGCATCAATACGTTGATGCTGGATCATGAACGAATTATTGTTGAAAAGCGACAGGAGCCATTAATAAAGGCGCTGAAGGCATGGGGATTTAAACCTATTTCCTGCAGTTTTGAAGATTATTACCCGTTCTATGGCTCATTTCATTGTGCCACGTTGGATGTCCGCCGGAGAGGGGAAGTGCAATCGTATTTTTGATTATTGGCTGACAGATGGCTAATTGGATATTCTAAAATTCAGGTAGGGATAAATAATATGAAACAAAATGGATTGGTCTTTAAAATTGGATTGAGCCTGTGCGCATTGTTTTTAGTGTATAGTGCTCTTAATGCTGCGGATCGAATTTTAGCTCCGCCGATGAAACATGAAATACGCGTGTATGTCGATCCTGCAAATGGCGATGTGTTCTGGCCGACGACGCTGCCAATCTATATCCGATTGACTACCTCGCCGGAGGAGGGCGCGCCGTCGTTTTTGCTAAAGAATATTTCCAAGGCAAATAAGGAAGGTTTGGAAAAATACCTCGATACCGGCATAAAGCTGGAAATGAACGGCAATCAGTTCATCCGTTGGTATAATTATGTTACGAAGGATACAATGATCCTGAAATTTTCCGCTGATGGTGTTCCGCCAGTCTGTACCATTCAGTTCAGCAATGCGCCAAAATTCATTTCCCCCAAAAGTACATTCTATGGAAAAGGATTGAAGTGCACGGTCGGTTCAAATGATGATGTATCGGGTGTGCGAAAAACCTATTTTTCCATCGATGGGCTGGAATTTGAGCCATATAATGATGAATTTTTATGCTCAAAGGAAAAAGAATTTTCGGTGCGTTATTACGCCGTTGATATGGTGGGCAATGCCAGCGCAGTTGAAGAATCAAAATTTGAAGTTGATTTAACGTCGCCAACCACTAAGCATACTGTCGAAACAAATTTTGCTGGTACAGTACTCTCACCAAATTCCACAATCCGACTCACCAGTGAAGATCAATTGGCTGGCGTGCGGCAGATTTTTTATAACTTCGATGATGCCACGGAAAATCAGCCCTACAACGACAAGGCTATATCGGTCGACGCATTAAGCGATGGTGAACATACGCTGAACTATCAGGCAGTGGATCGGGTGGACAACCAGGAAACGCCGCTGAGTTACGTGTTTTATCTGGATAAAATTCCACCTACTGTTAACATCGAACTGGAAGGCGATCAATATCGATCGACGAATCAACTGTTTGCCTCAAGCCGAACATTTGTTGTGTTGCAAGCATCGGACAATAAAAGCGGAGTCAAGCGCATTGAACGTGGGGTAAACGCCAAAGATTTTACTTTGTATGAAGACAAATTCCAATTGCCGGCCAGCACCGATGATTACAAAATCACCTATCGCGCCGCCGATATTCTGGGAAATATGAGCGAAACCAACACACTGGTCGTACATATGGATGTCGCGGCTCCGGTCACGGCGTATAAATTCATCGGCTCAAATTATCAGCAACGCGGCATTAACTGGATCAACCAGCACACCCAGATACAGCTTACGGCAGCCGATAAAGAGGCTGGCGTGATACTGATTCGATACAAATTGGGGAACGATCCGGTTGCCGATTACAGCGCGCCGTTTTCCGTGGTGAATGAGGGCAAATATGATTTTCAGTACTGGGCGATTGACCGGGTGAATAATCAGGAACAGGAACAAACGTTGAAAATTATTGTGGATAACACGCCGCCGGAAATTATGCCCAACTTTAGTGTCTCCAGCATTCGGTCGGAGCGAACAAAAGATGAGCAGATGTTGGAAGTGTATCCGCGCAATACCTCTGTATTTTTAGCGTCAACCGATGCATCGGCGAGTTCCGCTGGTATTTGGTACAGTATTGATGGCGGCACGGAGCTGAAGTATGAAACGCCGATTGTGTTTGCAAAAGATGGTACGTATTCGCTTTACATCCGGGCGCGCGACCGGGTGGATAATGAAACAACCAAAACACTGGCATTTGTGATTAAGGATTAAGATCGATGAATTATAAAACAATTGTGTTGTGCGTTTGCCTGTTGATGCTGTCGGGAAAACAAGCGCTGGCGCAAAATAAAGCGGAGCCAGGTGCGCCGCTTGAACATGAAAAACGTTTTTTTATCGATCCGGAGCAAAATATCTATGTCGCCGCCAGTTTGCCGGTGTTTTTGTATATTTCCACGTCGCCGGTTCCCACACGACAGACACATCAACTTAAAGATAATCAGAAAAACCTGACTTCGTTTTTGCTAAAGGAGGGCAAAAATTATATTCAAAGTCAGGCAACCGATCTAAAAACGAAGGGTGGCGATGATGACATCCGTTTCCCGGTGATTGCCGATGGAACAGCGCCAGCGACCGAGCTTGTATTCTCGAGCGCGAAACGTTATGTAAAAGATGGGACAATTTTTTATGGCCCGAATGTCGTTGTAGATTTGCGCAGTACAGATAATCTCTCCGGCCTTCAGGAGCGGTATTTATCGGTGAACAGCAGTGAATTTAAGCCATTTACAACGGCGCTTTCCAATTTCAATAAGAATAATGACTATGATTTTCGCTATTATTCGGTGGACAATGTGGGAAATGCTGAAACGGTAAAGCAGGAGAAGTTTTCCATCGACGTTTCACCGCCTGTCAGCGAACTTTCACTCGAGGGAACGCATGAGTGGGATGTGCTTTCGCCCGATGCCGGTATCAACCTGCAAAGCTCGGATAATTCGTCGGGTGTTAAAGAAATTCTCTATCAGATTGATGATGGCGAAAAACTGGCTTTTCAGAATCAGATCAAACTGAATGACTTGAGCAATGGCGCACACACGCTGACCTATTTTGCTGTGGATTATGTGGAAAATCAGGAAGCCGAGCGGACGTATGAATTTTACGTAGATAAACAAGCTCCGGATGTCGTTTCCACCGTGGAAGGCGATCAACATCAGGACAAGCACACGATTTATGTATCGACGCGTTCACGAATCAAATTGGAAGTCGCTGATGATAAAGCCGGGATTGAAAGCATTCGCTACAAAATAAATAACGATGAGGAAAAAATATATACTAATCCGATTACATTGCCGTTCAAAAATGGTGTTCATAAAATATCGTTTTCGGGAGTTGATATGGTTAAAAATACCAGCAAATCCCGCGATGTAAAATATTTTCTGGATATGGTCGCGCCAAAATCCGGTTACGATTTTACCGGATCGACATTCAAAGATGGCGACGTGTTTGTCATCAATAAAAGTACGAAAATTAAGCTAACCACATCAGATTTGGAATCGGGTGTAAAAACGCTATTTTATCGTGTAAACGGGCAGGACGAGCAGGTATACACCGAACCGTTCACATTGGAAAACGATGGTGAATACACCCTGGCGTTTTATGCGGTCGATCAGGTTCAGAACAAGGAAGAGATTCATGCGATCGATATCCGGGTGGATAATTCGCCGCGGCAGGTAAATCGAACTGCTATCCCGCTGAGCCAGACAAAGCGTTATTATGTGAATTCAAGCAATTTGCTAACCGGGGCGCGTTCACTGCCGGTGTATTTGCGGATTGCCGCATCGCCGGAAGATACGGCGCGATCTTATTTGCTCGATGTGAATAAAGCGTCCAAAATCGAGTTTCCGCTCACCTTTCCCCGCGATGGCATTAATTATCTCATCGCTTCAATTGATGGTTCGAATCCAACCGTGTATCAAGTATTCGCCGATGCTGTTGCCCCCAAAACCACGATTAAATTTCAAAATGCCCGCAGCTACACCCAACGTGATTCGGTGTATTATGATATGAATTTACAAATTCAGCTCAGCAGTGAAGATAAGGAATCGGGGGTAGAGACTATTTTTTTCTCGGTTGACGGTTCGGATTTTCTGAAATATCGGGAGCCGTTGACCAATTTTTCACGCGAAAAATCGTATTTCTATCGCTACTACGCTGCCGATAGTGTGGGCAATACGGAGCCGGAAAAGAAGGCGGAATTTATTATTGATATGACGCCGCCGAAAACCAGTCATCAAATAGCCGGCTCATATTACGGCACAATTCTATCGCCGCAGGCGTCGATTATTTTGGATTGTTCGGACAATTTATCAGGTGTGCAGTCGATAAAATATCGTTTTGATGATGGTGAATTCCAAAGCTATACAGGACCGCTTGGTGAAAAGCAGCTAAAAACGCTCAAAAATGGTGATCATAAAATAACGTACTTTGCCCGCGATCAGGTCGGCAATGAGGAAGAGCAGAAAGAATTTGAATTCCAGTTTGATAACACAGCTCCGGAATTGACGCTGGATATTGTCGGCGATGAGTACAAATCGAATGCCAAACATTATGTCTCGTCGCGAACGCAATTCCGCATTGCTGCACAGGATCAGAATGTTGAGGTTAAGGAAATTATCACCCGGATTGATAATGCCGAGGCAACAGTATACACCAAAAAATTAAGGCTTCCCGAACAAGCGGGCGACCATACAATTACCTATTACAGTTCGGATATTCTGGAAAATACCGGCGCGCATCAATCAATGCGGGTGTATCTGGATATAACGGCGCCAACAAGTAATCATGAAATTTCCGATCCCCAATTTCAAAAAGCGGAAAAATTGTGCATCAATCCAACGACTGCGATCACCCTGACTGCGACGGATAAAGAATCAGGCTTGAAAGAAATCTATTTCCGTATTGGTAGTGGACAATATCATAAATATGCCGAACCCATCCATATTAACAGCCATGGATTGCAGAAGATTGAATATTATGCAGTGGATAAGGTCAACAATCAGGAAGCCAAAAAATCGTTTGAGGTGTTTGTGGACAAAACACCGCCGCGAATTGAAATCAGCTACAGCATTAAGCCGAAGGAAGATCCTGCCAGCGGCATAACGTTCATTCCCAATAATTCGCTGATTTACATCAAAGCGGTAGATAGCGAGAATGAGGTGGAGCGTATTACATATTCAATCAATGGCGATGAAGAGAAACTCTACCGCTCACCGCTGACCAATTTTAAAAAGGGGGAACAACTGAACATCCGCGTCTCGGCGATTGATCGACTCTCGAACAAGGGGGAAGAGAAAATTCAGATATTTGTGAAATAGGGTGAGGCGGTGATCTGTGATCAAGTAATCGGTGTTCAGTTATCAGTAAAATGTCCGATGACCAGGATGCGGCTCTGCCGCGATTGTATGAAAACTATAGCTGTAAAAAAAACTGTGGATGAAAGCTTAATCGCAAGGCGGAGCCTTGCATTATTCATTTCCAGCCGGAGACTGGAAACGATGTTGTTGATCACCGATTACCGCTAACCGATTACCAAAATCCAACCCGGTGAAATTTCCGTTCGACAATCATGAATACCTCGGCGCTGCTACCTCTTCGCCCTGCCTCTCGACATCGCTTCATCGATATAGCTTTGCTCAACAATTTCTTTCTCCGGTTCTGTTTCAATAACCGGAGCAGCCTCCTTCTCTGCCTGTTTTGCAGTCAGTTTAAATGCATATTTGGCGAACAGGGCTTGCGCCGGATTCATAATGTAACCCATAAAAATACTCATAATAATTTTGAACAACGCCACGCCAGCAGTTGCGGAACCGATTAGTGGCGCAATCGCCATGTTGATATACTTAAAAATAACAACGACGACCGTGTTGGTCAGGAAGTTGGAGAACTTTGCGCCTTTGCCCGCCCGGTTTAAAAATGATGAGGTAATGAGAAATGAAACCAACAATACCACCTGAAGTGTGTAGTACCACCAGGTTTCAAACCAGGGGGGAACGATACTGAACGTATAGGATGCCGCATTACTAATTTCCCCCAGTGCATTCTGCGCACGGACATGAAATGTGTATTTGCCCCAATAAAGATTGGTAAATTCTTTCTCGGTTCGTGGTGTCCACACCGACCAGGCTTCATCGAGACCTTCAAGATAATATTGGTATAGTAATGAATCCGATTCGCTGTACCAATTCGCAGCATACTTAAAGCGGAATGCATTTGACTTGTGAGTAAATTCCGGCTTCATTTTCTGAGCTTGCCGAAGCAGGATCGGACCCAATGTATTGGTAAAGTACGCACCGCCGAAAAATGATGTTTCTGTTTTGGTATCATCCACGCGACGAACATACGCCACAAATTTCGATGCATAATTGCTGTCAGATAATTGCGGTTGAAAATACGGTGTGGTCTGATTCAGATTAATGACGGCAATACCGTTATCCAGGCTGGCCCAAATGTTGCCCTGACCATCCTGATAGACTTCGTAAATTGTATTGGTGTTTAAACCGGTTTCTTTGTTAATCTGCCCGACTTTCTCGCCATTCGAATCAATTATGATAATGCCCTGTTCTTCGGTGCCCAATACGATCCAGTTATTACTTAGAATTGTGCCACACAAAATTTTGTTAGATTTAAAGAAATCATCAATTTTAGTAGGCCAGGGTGAAAAACAGTTATACGTGGGCTCGATATAATTCACCGAATCCACATTATTGGGATTAAGACGCAGAATGCCGGCATATGGAGTGACGACCAATGCCTGTCCTGCCTCGATCGGTAACACAATGTAGGCACGGATTAGTTCGCTACCATGCATTGGCCATAAAATACCATCCCGGTAATACATCAATCCATTATCGCCATCAAGCGCGTAAAAAGTATCGTTGATGTACATTGTGGTGAAAAAGTGATCGCTGGTGTTAAACACTTCTACTGTATCCTGTTTGAACAGGAAAATCGCCCGTTCCGAGCTAAAGAAAATACCCTGTGGCGTGCTATGAATTTTGAAAATCCGGTCAGCTAACATGCGGTAATCTTCGGGAATTTGTCGCATTAACGAGATATAACGAAGCGTTCCGGACGTATCCGGCGACAGGAATCCCATTTCACCATCGCCGCCAACATAAATGCGACCGACATCATCTTTGGCAAATGAATACACGCCCGAATGATTGGGGAGCGTGATCAACCGCCATTCCGCGCCATCGAATTCCAACAGGCCATCGGTGTTTCCAATATACATTATTCCCCGATGATCCTGCGTGATCGACCAGTTTTGTTGATGCGCATGATAGATTTCCGGCGAAAAATTCCGAATGATAATATTGGCTGGATTGAGTTCTTCCGCGTGGGTATTAATAGCAAATAACATGTAAATAAAGATCAATGAAACGAATTTTTTCATATCAACATCCCCTGAAGCCGCCTTCTACCCTTTGAACCGGATGGAGTAAAGAATATGCTTTCTGTGTAAAAAATGTGTCAGTTACTTAAAAGATCGGCATAAAACCGGGGGAACTTGAGATGTGAATGATCTTGACTGCTAATATCTTTGTCTAGCATGGTATGGATTTGATGAAGTTTACGGTGCTCTCAGTTTGTAGTGACGATTTTAGTTGTTTTATTATATCCTTTCAAAATTTTTAGTATTAAACCGATGCCATCGCTTGGAGCGATGGCATCGGTAATATGAGATATTCACTATAACTATTTCAACAACACGATTCTACGGTTATCGGAAAATGTGCCCGCCGTTATTTGAACGATATAAATTCCTGCCGACATCGTTTCTCCGGCATTATTTTTACCATCCCATTGAATCACATGCGCACCGGCTGTTTGATTCGATTGAACAAGCCGTTTAATTTCCTGACCGATCATGTTGAATATCTTCAAATCGACAAATTCATTACGCGGAATGGAATATTCAATTGTAGTATTGGGATTAAACGGA
Organism: Candidatus Zhuqueibacterota bacterium; assembly: GCA_016931935.1. GTDB lineage: Bacteria > Zhuqueibacterota > Zhuqueibacteria > Thermofontimicrobiales > Thiofontviventaceae > Thiofontivivens. The sequence goes on from JAFGDW010000154.1 coordinate 9,975, forward strand.
TTGGGGAAATTCTGTTTCAGATTAAAAGTAACTGGTTCCGATACATTGTCAACAAGCGCAGATGTTGTGGCGCTCCATTCGTATGGCTCAACCAGGCTTCCCACAATTGCATTCGATGAAAATTCGATAGTTTCGGTGACATCCAGCACTTCGTTGGATGATGACGAATATACTTTGAAACGAATGCTTTCATCACTGGCAGCATTGCTGTAAACCAGCAGGAAGAATAGTGTCTTATCCAGACTTTCAATGTATTGGCCTTGAATGGTGCCCCGGCATTCGTCACCAACAAATGCTCCGATAACATCGTCTGCTGATACACTACTATTTTTATCGATAGTTAGTACACCGGTCATAGTCATATTGTATTGGAAATCGTGCGGATTCACTTCCCATACAGACGTTGCCTGGGGATGCTGTACCGCTGTGAGTTTCGGCAGTTTTGAACCGTAACCAGGATAAATGAATGAACCACCGGTTTGCGCTCGCAACATGTAGCCCTCGCCGGGAAGGAGTGATCTCAAGCTACCGTACCAACCGGCATTTTCAAGGTATTGTGCGAAACCATGCTGACTTTTAATAATATCGTCGGTGGACGCCTGATAAAACAGCAGGGCGTCGTTTGTGACAATTTCAATTTGTGGCAAATAACCAATCCAGTTCCAGCCTTTAACAATTTCCAGTGGCTGCATTGATGGATTTACGGGTTGTCCGATAATTTCCACAGCGCCGGAATAGGCCGTATTGGAAAGATACATAGAGCCGGTGTGAAGCGTATCCAGTGTGCCGATCCAGCCGATTTTATCAAGGTACTGTGCATAAGCTTTCTGCCCCTTGATGAGATCGCCACTGGTATATTTAATGTTGAGGGTATTCATAATATGGTTGAGCGACATATCATCGTATTCAACATTGAGTGAGAACCAGCGCCAGCCACGGGGGATAGTGACGGTCTGCACGATGTCGGTTTGGACGGTCAATTCGATTGGTTCACTGATGGAGCCGAGTGAACTGTTTGCCACGAATTTATAGGTCTGATCAATATTACCCAATACTTCGCAACGTGAATCATCCCACACACGGAAATAGATTTCATCGCCGGAGGATTTTTTACTGCAAATAGTGAGAAATACCAGATAATCGTTCAACGATTCTATATATTCCACCGAGGCGACGCCAGCAAGACTTCCGGCGTTGAATGCTGCCAGAATATCATTGATATCCGTGGATTGTTCCTTGCCAACGATGAGTTTGGCAACGATATTCATGGAAAATTCAAAATTTTGCGGCAAAATTTTCCATGATGGCACAGTGCAAAATGATGCAGCCAAAACGGTTATTTTTACTTCGTCTGTTGATTTTAATCCGGCGGTGTCCTGCACTGTCAAGGTGAAAATCAAATCTGTTGTTTCATCGAGTAATGGCGCTGCAAATTGGGGCGTTGCAGATGTCGCATCAGATAACTGGATCGATTCGGGCGCTTTCCACAGGAAGGTCAGCGATTCCCCCTCCGGATCGTGGGAAGCTGACCCATCCAGCGTGACAGTTTGGCTGCCACGAATGATCTGATCTGTGCCGGCATCGGCGACCGGTGGCAAATTGTCGATCGTACCGGTCAGACTGACATTCACCGAAGCGGATGATTGGAAAACTTCCGTTATTCCCGATTCATATTCCACTGCAATGTTGTCAACTTCTATTTGCAACGAATCCAGCCAAAAGCGATATGTGATCGCATGATCGGCGACGAAGCCATCGGTGGCTTCTGATTTTGGGTTATCTGCCGATGCGCTAATCAACAGAAACGTTGAAATATCATCGAGTAACTGGCTGCGGCCCACACACACATCGCCATCAAATACTGCAATTTCATCGAATTTTGATAGCGCTTTTGCATTGGCGCTGGCGCTGGTAACGTAGATATTCATCGGTTGATATGCCTGGCCCTCATACGCCAACTCAAAATGTGGCGTCTTGGGGGCAGGATCGGTGGTCCCGCACTCTATGGTGGAATATTCGGAATCCATCCCCAGGCCAATAGCTTTAACTGCAATGCACATTGTATAATTGTATGTCAGACCGGAAATGGAGTAAGTGGGATTAAGTGTCGTTGTCAGGTAGGTATAGACGCCATCTTTGTACTGATAGACTTTATAACCATAGCAATTCGCCACAGCATTCCATGAAAATGTAATCGATGATGCATCAGCGCTCATCTGGATGTTAGTCGGGCGATCTGGCTGAAACGACTGCTTTAATTCCAGCGTCCAGCTAAATTTCCCCGGTTGCCATTGTGATGACCAATAAATTAAATATTCAACACTTGCGGTCACCGGCTGAATTAAACGGGATGGTCCCTTATAACCAAAAGCATTATCATCCATCGCCAGATAAGTGCCTTCTGCGGCGGCTTCGCAACTTTCGTATAGATAAACATATGTATCACAGGTAGCGTTGCCTGCTGTATTTTGAGAGCTTATGATCAGATAGCCGTTTGATGCCGGCTTATACTTAAACCACTGGTTCGTGCCATCGGACTGGTTTGTACCCGATACTGCCTGAATCGCCGCATCACATTCGGTTCCGGGATCGGGCGGCAATGTCGTTGCAGAACCGACATTTGAGTAACCGGATTCGACTGATCCTGACAAAGCAGTAATGACATATTTCTGAGATGCCTGTGGTCGTATGCCGGTTATTTTATAATTATTGACCAGCGATGTTCCAATTAACAAATAGCTATCCCTGGTACCGTTAGTAACAAGTGGATTTCCCTCGCTATCGATCGAAAATCGCATTTGCTGCACGCCCTGACTTTTCAAATTATCAATCTGGACGCGAATGTCATCCCGTATTTCCGGCGTAAATGACTCGATGGATTGAATGAAATTATGGCTTGCCGTCAAACTTTGGCAATCACTATTATCATACGAAAATTTGGAGCAGCTAAAATTGGGACCGGCGGAGCCATCATCGCAGAAGCCATCGCCCAATAATGATAGATAGAATTCCTGATAACAATTTCCATCACAATCGCTGATGTAACCGTAATCTTCGCACACTTCGCTTGCGGTGATGTATTGGTAGATGTTATATGAAGTTGCGCCAGGTACATCCTGCCACGATAAATCAATTTCGCGGTTGCCGCCAACGGCCGTGAGTTGTGCCGGAGCAGCGATTGAATTAACCGGACTGGTAACGCGGAGAATGTATCGGCCGGTAAAAACATTGGACCCGTCCAATGCGATCAGATAATCACCGGCATCCAGATTTTCGAGCACAATGCTTTCCTGCAAGCCACAATCGTCATCGGATAACGCGATAGGCTCAAGATCATTGCAGTCTTTCCAGACTTCAACTTTGGTATCAAAATCTGATCCGCAGGTAGAAACAGTAATAGCATTGTAACTGCCATCGGTGGAAAATTTGTACCAGTGACGTTCTTTCAAATCAATTGTGCCATAAACAGCGATCGAATTAACCGGCCCGTAATCGGTGGCGGCACATTGTACTGGCTCGTACTCATGAATATTCAGGGTATAATCCCCATAATCATATAAGTGTCCATAAATTTTAACATAATACGTACCTATTGGCAGATTAACAATATTGGCCTTTGCCTGATAGCCACATAACTGAAGACCAATGGCAAGCGGCGTATCTGCATCGCAAGATTGCCACAATTCCAGTCCGGTTTGCAGTTCCGAACCACACGTGGTGATTTCAATGCGCGGATATACCCGATCGGTTTCAAATTTGTACCAATGTTCGCAGCACGATTCCAGATAATCGGAGATTGGTGTTGAGCCGACAGTACCGTAATCGACAGCGTTGCTGCACGTCATTATTTCTGCGCAGGTCGTTGTCAGTGAGAAATTGACAAACTGATATTCGCGATACGCATCCAGACTCCAGGATGCTTGCAACGTATCGGAAATGAATATTTCACCGGCCAGACCACCATTTTTTCGAGTATCCATACAGTCAAAGGAATAGGTGCCCTCGTGAAGTGTTAATGTGAAAGTGGTGTCGGCTTTAATTGAGCGATTTTCCGGGAAAATGTAATCATAAGTATGATATGAATAAATATTCCAGGCTATCTGCTCGGGCTTATCATCCGGGATAAGATGGATTGTCACATTCTGGTTGGCCATTAAAATTCGCGCGCTTACAAATGTTATTAACATTGTCAGTAGCAGCGCATACAATTTATGTTTCTTCATCACGATGTCCTCCAGGTTGCTTATTATATCTGATTGTTTGGTTTAATTATTATTTAAATTTTATACGTTGTGTTGCTATTACTCAGATATAGTCATTCGGTTATAAGCGACCGGCAACCGGTGTTTGTACCGATTCCCGATCACTTGATTAATTGACGATCAACGTTAGTTATTTCAGCAGCATCATCTTCCTCGTTTTTACAAAATTGCCGCTTACCATTTTGATGAAGTACATGCCCGACGCCATCTGAATTCCGCTGTCGCTGGCAGAATTCCACTCGACATAACGATAGCCGGCGTCCATTTGCTCATCGAACAGCGTGGCGACTTCCTGGCCGCGAATATTGTAGACTTTGATCGTCACATGCGAAGTTGTTGGCACACCAAATCCGATCCTGGTTACCGGATTGAATGGATTCGGGTAGTTTTGGCTAAGCATGAATTCTTTGGGCACATAGCCGAGGTCGCCTGCGCGCAGTTCACGGGTTTTAATTTCTACGGGTTTGCCAAGCGTTCCCAACATTCCATCAGAAACGAACGTTGTTTTTTTAATAGCGACTCGTTCTTCTCCAGTGGCGTTATCAAACAATCGAAGCTCGATCAACTCATTTTCAAACGCTTCGCTATGTGCCATTAGAAAATAAACGTTCTTTTTTAGTTTTTCCGAAAGAACCGGATACGCGACTCCGCGACATTGATCGCCAACAAACGCGGCTAAAATACATTGATCAGTGTTATCCTGATCGACTGTCGCCGTGATGGTCATATTGTATTGGTAAGGCTCCGGCGCCACTTTCCAGTCGCTGATATTTTCTGAAAGGGCGATTTGTTTCGCTAAACCCGGCGTCGGCAGATACATGCCTCGATCCGGATAAACCAGTTCGCCATTATTGCCAGCGTATAATTTGTATCCCTGTCCGGGAACCAGATATTTCAACGAACCCTGCCAACCAGCATCAATATCATAAAGTGCAAAGCTGTTTTGTCCTTTTATGACATCATTTTGTGAAGCGTTGAAGTAGGCCAGCGCTTCGTTGATTTCGATATTACTGTTGGGAATGTAGCCAATCCAATTCCAGCCAGAAGTTACGGATATCTTTTTCGTGGAAGCTTGTATGATGTCGCCGCCGTATTCTAAAACATCGCTGGAGGCGAGTTTGATCATATACATTTTTTTATGTTCGATGTTTGTCAAACTTCCTGCCCAGGTTCCTGCGCCGTATTGTGCAAACGTGGTTTGACTTTTAATCTGATCATTATTCACTGGCGATAACGAAGCAAGCATCGCATTTACCGCCAAATCATCAGCCGCTTTATTGAACGAAAGCCATGTCCAACCTGCGGTACATTCGATCTGTTGCGCTACATTGCCTGATGCGTTAAGCGTGATAGGACTTTTTAATGTGCCGTGAAGCGCATCGGCTGTGAATGTGTAAGTTGGTGTTACTTCCACATATTCAACACCATATTGCGAGCTCCACACATTGAATGTAATAGTCTCGCCGCTTGCAGAATTGCTGTAAACATTCAGGAACGCCAGATATTGGTCGGTGTCGCTGACATAGCTGATATTGGCAACGCCGCGGCATTCTGCGCCAACGAAGGCGCCGATCATGTCGAAAGTATCGGTTGTGGTTTGACCTTTTATCTGAACGTCGGCTACGATATTCATACCGTATTCATATTTCGTCGAGTTCACGCTCCAGGAAGGCGGAGGCGTTAACACACGGACGCTGATTGGCAGCCGCTGTTCATAACCGAACGATGATTTTAAATAAGCTATGGTGTTGTAAATACCTGCGTTTAATCCGGGGTGAACGCTGAACGTAACCGTGGCTTCGCTTTGCGGGTCAATATTCACTGTCTGAGGCGTTGCTGTCAGCCAGTCGGGCAATTGCACAACTTCAAACGTCTGCGTAATCGCTGATTTGTTTTCAACCTCTGCGTTAAATAAATGTGCATCATGAATATTTTTGACTTCAGTGATGGATTGCTGTTTCCAGCTCAATGGATTTCGGTTAATGAAAACGTCCCACGTCACTGGCGACGCCATTACATTGCCGTTCATATCTTTAAGATTACTGATGGTAACATCAAGCTGGCACTGTTCAATCAAACTATCCGGTGTGAGCAAATTGATGAAAATTTCATTTTCGCTGACAGTCCAGCTAAAGTTGACGCGCTGCACGGGTCGCTCAATTTTAATCGGCGGCGTGTCGTCGGCAAATTTCAAATCTACAGGACCTGTGGCGTGGTTTTCATTATCAATATATTTCCAGCAGCCGCAGCCGTTGTTCTCCGTGGTTTCATATTCCCATGTTGCCGAAAGATCGTTAAGCGTTGTTTCAGCCACAAGTTGTGGATTATGTTTTTCAAATGGATAATAGGCGATAAGTCCCGGCTCCTGACCGCTCAGTCGATGATTATGGTATCGCTCAATTTGCGATTGAGTTCGCGCCAGTTTCCAGATGCGCACGTCGTCAAAACTACCAGTGAAAGCAGAATCGCCGATTTGAATTGTATGGAAATAATCAAAGACCAGACTATCCGCTGTTTCAAACGCCAGGGCGCCGTTTTTGTAAAGTCTGCCCTGAAAGCCGTTCCATGTCAGCGCGATGTGCTGCCACGCGTTAGCGTCCACTGGCGCGGTTAAATTGCCGCGGTCATCGCCGAGGCTATGGTTGAAATCGCATTCGATATTCGCGCTGTTTTGATGAAACAGGATGCGCTGATTTTCTTCAGCGGCATTAATTCTGAGAATCGGAACATGTGCAGACGTCGTTGGTCTCACCCAGAACTCAACGGTGTAATTTTCCAATGACGTTTCGTATAGATTTGCATTGACAGTTTGATTGCCAGCAAGTTCGATCGATTTGCCCAATGGGTAAATTTTCCAGGTCGCTTCGGCAATCGCTGCATGGTAATCATTGGCGATATCTTCCAGCAAATCGCCCGATCCTTCGTCCATTCGCCAGCAGCCGATCAGACCAGCTTCGCGACCAGTTAACGATACGCTCATCTTGGAAGCGATTTCGCCCTGGGTGCGTTTGGTTCCCCAAATCCGAACTTCATGAACAAAGCCGTTGACCACGTCCACAACGCCAGCCTCGCCCGAGCGGCCGAAATAGAGATCGCCGCTGTTATTGATAATCTGGGCGCTGGCTGTCACGTTGATTGGCTTTCCGTTGATAAAATAGCTTCCCGACGTTCCATCGGTGGCAAACGCCACATGCGTCCATTCGTTTTCAGGGATGGCTTTCTCCGAAACCGACGTATTGGCTTTAGCTGACTGATTCCAGAAATGCAGTTTCAGATTTTCATCAACCGCCAGACCGTAGCCGTAATTTCCTTTCATTGCCAGCGTTTGCCAGCCGGTTGTTTTTTGCAAATTAACCCAGCATTCAATTGTCAAATTGGACACATCAAGCGAATAATTATTGGGAACTGTGACGTAATCGTCAGTTCCATCAAAATAGAGGCTGGTGGAGTGATCGATTTTTGTGCCGTTTAAAATGCCGCGCACGTCGAAATTGTTGAAGGTGAGCACACCCGGGCTGGACTGGATATTTTCATTCAATCGCAGCAAGATATCTTCACCAATGGAGAGAATGCCATCGGTTGGCTGCGGCGTTCCAAAGGCATGCGGCCTCACGCGGTCCAGCAAGCCAGTAACCAGCGGCGTATTCTCTTCCGCCAGCGAACAGTTGGCTATTGCCCGTAGTTGATATTTTTTATCCGGCAATTCAGTGACGTCCCAATTATAAACGATAACCGGATAATTGGGTGGCATGGAATAATCGTCGGGAATGCCTGTTACATTTGCAGGGAAATTACCCGGAATAAACGGCGGCGCTGTATTTGTTTCGAAAGTATTTGTCGTCGCATCAACAAGCGTCCATTCCGCTTTATTGTATGTTTCAAGCGTGTACCAGAGGTTGCCGTCCAGCGGACGATACTGAATTTTTATATTTTCCAGGTAGGGATCCTGAACGTCGTATTCGATAACTTTTATAATTGTAGTGTCTTTGCCGGAAACGCTGCGGTTATCGGTATTGACCACCCAATTTTCCACCGGCGTGAAAATGGCAAGCGGCGTACAATCGCGAACAAAATTGGCGGTAACTGCAACAGTGTCCGCGGAAATTAAAATTTCGGATTCATATTCGCACGCGGAATAAATCATCAGCTTTATATTTTCATAATCATATTTTACTGGTCCGCGGTGAAGGGTTAACGTCGCCGTCATGCTTTCGCCCGCGGGAATCATGTATTCAAGGTAATCCTCGATAATCACGCCGTTCACAGCGACAACGGCGCCCCACGGGTTGGTCTCCTGTAAAATCCGCAAACGGTAGTACATATCATCGTCTGACTCGCTGGCATTGCCCAATTTAAGCGTGTAAACAGCGGGCTCATCCGGCGGCACATTTTGAATAACCGTGGGATGCACAAATAACGTGGGAAGTTCGCGATGCTGTGTCGCATTACTTAATATCACGTTGTTGGGAGCCATTCCCGCGGGATAGTTATAATCTTTAATCCAGTATTCATTCTGTTCCCAGGGACACATGGACTGACCCGCGACAGTTTTGAATACCGGCGTGCCATAAACTTCATCATGCAAAATATCGATTGAGTAATAATCGCCTTCATCGGAATCACGTAAGCTAAAACCGGTGGTGACTGTTTTCTCATCGGTTGTCGAAGTCGCTTTTCCGGTTGTTGAATTTACGCCCACGCCGACGGTAACCGAGGCGCCGATGCCTCCCATTTCCACGCCGACGCTTGCCGCAAATTCAGCAGAAACGCCAATTTCATAGGATGATTCGACCGTGTTAGCAATTGTAATTTCTTCTTCCTGATCATAATTGGCATTGGCGTCAAACGAAATATTTTGTTTAAACTGGGCGCTGGCTTTCAGCGAATCATTAAGCATAATCGCCTCACGCCACAACCGGATCTGCTGATTATACCAGCGAATTGAATCCGCTAATCCGCTATAATTGGCGGGCTCGACAAACGTATAACTGGGCCCGATTAAATCGGCTGGTTCTGTCTGAACTGCCGTGGTTGACGTTCGTTGAGCTCCCCAAATTGAATCATCGTTATTTGTTCCATAGCGCGAATCATCCTCAGGAATATTGGAAGTATATTCTTCTTTGTTGAATAAATTATTCCTCAACATTTTCAGATTGGGGATGAGATAATTGAGAATATGATCGCCAGTATAAATAAATGTGGTGGCGAAACCATCAGGCACAAGGAATAAACCTGTGTTCATTTCCATTTTGCATGTTTCCGGATTGATTTTCAGAACATCGGTCATTCCATACAGGAAATTCTCCGAGCCGCCCATGTAAACATCGGCATCGCCGCCGACAATATCCGAATTTTCACTGGTTGAAAATGTTTTGGAAAATTTCATTGTTCTGTTCAATTCATGATAATTGGTATTATTGATGGTTGTAGAAATGGATGAATTAAAATCAACGGTCACATCGAGCTCTGTCATCACGCCAATACCGTAAATGAAATCAGCGCCAAGCGAAATTTCAGTTTCCAGTCCCGCTGAAAGTTCTTTGCTAATTGACATACTTTCTGAAAAACTATACGAAGAGCCATCAGATTGATAAGCAAAGCTCTCGCTGCCGGGAGGATCGCGCAGAATAAGCTGCACCCGTTCTGGTCCTCGGGTGATAAAATTGTTTTCGCGCGCTTTGGCGCCAACAACATAAGCGCGAATCGTATTGCTTGCCGACTTGCCGCCTTTTACCACGGCGACAATTTCCAGCGTTTTGGTATAACTGAGATCAGGATTGACCGCGTCAGTCAGGAAATTGGGAAATCCTGTTTTGAACGTATACAGCGTATCCCCAAGCGGATAACGGTAACCGGTTTGTGGATTAATGTCATTGGTCAATTGAATTTTTTCCTGTGATTTATCGGCTATGGAATTATTAATGGTAATCATTCCCTCTTTTACTGGCACATGGTTAACTCTGCTTGTATCGCCTTCTGCTTTATCATAATTTATATATTCTTCTTCCAGTTTAATGCGCAAGCCATACGGTTTGTGCTGTTGGAAAACAGGATACATCAATCCGGCGCATGGTTTTTCAGGTATGCCTTCAATGGTGAGCCTGGGATCGGCAAAGTGGATTAAATCAAGCTTGTAATGATAGCTGTAAGCGGCAGCGCCAGCAGCTTGCGGTAACGATTGACTGTCTGTTACCCATGAAGCGCCGTTCAACGTTGCTTTTGTGTTACCAGTCAAATCAGCAACGCTGGAGCCGGTTCCTTCTTCAAATCGATAATACATTAATAGACCAGGTTCATCGCCCTTCATTCGAACATTCATAATCGACTTTATTTGATCCTGTGACAACGATGAATCCCAAAGTCTTATTTCATCGAACTCGCCGCCCCAGGAATTCATTTTATCAGAACTGTTGCCGAACATTTGTGGCAGTGCACCGCAATATTGACCTATTGTGCCAACATAGGCGCCGTCAATATAATAATCCATTTTTTTGTTGGAATATGACATCGTAATATGATGCCAACCCGCTGACAAGCTACTTATATCGTATGCTTCACCATTATTTTTGCATTCATAATAACGAGTAACATGCTCTTTATACATTCCTAAATACTTCCCGTCTTTTACTGCAATATGACAATAACGCCAATTATTAAATCTACCGTTCGTCAAAAAATTATATCCTGAACTATTTACTGTGAATGGATATTTAAACCACATGTCGATAGTATAAGCATAACGATAATCCATAGGTAAGTCTGTTTCAATATAATCAGCATCATTTAAGCAGCTAACCGCGGCTGAATTATCTATCATCTTAGTAGTATCAACAACCGTTGTTAACGGCGCATTGATCGACATATCCAATACCTGTGGTTCGAACCTGTAAATTGTTTCGCCAAGCGTATTTTTCATTTTGGTTGTTACATTATATTTCATTGGAGGTAAATCGTCAATTTTGAATGCGCCAGTGTTATTATCGGTTGTTACTGTTTTAGAAATACAGCCATTTTGAGATTCAAGTTTGATATCCGCCTGTCCCAAATTATTTTTATGTTTTCCCCAGTCAGCTTCGGCTTCACGCCAGCCGCCGACAACGCGTCCGATAACAATTGGTTTTGTTTTATCAAGGAATACGCCAACATCGACAGGCTGAATAAAATTGTGAGGATTATTAGCGGGCCACGAATCTGTAACAAATTCATGATTTGGCGCATAGACAGTTATTTGGTGTCTGCCAATGGGAACATTAATAGCAAACTCGCCTTTATCATCGGTTTTAGTGGGCGGGTTGGTTTGCTCGCCATCGATGAGCACGAAAATATCCTTAGCCGGACAATTCGTCGAATCATATTTTACTCGTCCAGTCACTTCAAAGGATGAAATATCCAGAAAATCTACCTGATTTATGACCGGCGAATCTTTACCGATAAACGCCGACCTCGATCCTGGTTGAAATTTATGAACGCCAAGCGTTGGCGTAATGGTAAAAGTTTGCCCTTTATCAATATAACGGATGCCGTTTATTTCATAATTGCCTTTTTCATTGGTGAAGCCGGATATATGAAGCTGGTCGGCATTTGGCGTATCGTTCGTCCATGTTGCATTAAGTATTTTGCCATGATGCTCATGATATGTTACCTTGCCAATTTCCTGTGTTTTGGAACGATCATAGACCATATCGCCCGTGTTTTCATCAAAGCGATAATAGGCGACAAGCCCATCCTCGTTTCCATTTAAAATTCGATGGCAATCTCGTTTTATTTCATCTGCTGAACGCGCAACATTCCATATTCTCAGTTCATCCATAATCCCGTTATCGACGTTGCCAATACTACAATTTTGACGTAGAATTGCCCTTGGCAAATTCTCAAAATATTGAGACGCAAAAAGCTCGCCATCGATATATAACGTGCATTTTTTATATCTATCGATCGTTATGGCAATATGCTGCCATTCATCTGTTCGCAGAGCATTTTTAAATGTGAGGGTGTTACCTCTTAAATTGTTTTCACAATAAACATTCAGACTCATGTCTTTACAGCAAGTAACATAAATTCTATCAGACATGTCATTACCAAACACTAGTAATTGCCTTGAATACACAAATGGAGGGAATTTTTCCCAAAATTCAAAAGTTACGCCGCCAAAATTGTATGTTTTATGAAAATCAATCGCACCCAAGATCACATATCCCAAAAATTTAAGAGCGCCGCCAAGCGTGGGTTCAACAAAAACTTCCACATCTTCAACAGCGTTGCCACCCTCAAACTCAACATGGCCTGTAACAATTCCCGCGGCTTCGGTAAATCCAGTCTCTGTGGCTAAATCAGAACCAACCGATTTTTCGCCGCATATTTTTTCCGCTTTGAGTGAGTAATTGTAAATAATCCCGGGTACAGCGGTTTTATCATCATAATTAAAGACGCCGCCGTTTAACGTAACCAGTTGTACAGGACTCTGATCCTGAGCTGTGCCGCGATAAATTTGATAGCGATTAATTGAATTATCCGCATCCCATTTAAGCTCCACTTTATCGGCATGATAGCCTTTTGAAGCAAAGAAATTTTCAGGCGTTTTAACGTTAAAATCGGACTTTCCTGTTACAGTGGCGCTTAAATTTGCCCAATAGTTGCATTTGTATTTTGCCGCTACTGAAAAATAATAATTCAGATTTGGTTTTATATCATCGACAGTAAAACTGTTCTGAGTTCCTGGCACATTCATAATATTAACAACTGGCGCTATATCGCTGTTTAAAGCAGCATAATTAATGCTCAGCTTGTCACTGCCGGGAAACGTTTTCGGGGGATTTTTATCGTCGCCATAAAACCGATAGTTAACGACCAGCCCGCTTTGATTGTCAGGCAATACCCGATTCATATTACTCTGAATATCGCTTGCTGTAAGCGTTTTTTCCCAAACACGGAAATCATCAATATAACCATTAAAATTTTTGTGATAGTAATTTGTTGAAGACCACTTCCCCAAATAACTTCCTGCAAACCGCATATCTTCAGGAAAATATACATCGTTGGCCTCAGCGACCAATTTGCCGTTCAAATAAATTTTGACGCCGCTTTTATGATCTACAGGAGTTGAGTAAGAGACTGCCACATGATTCCAGACTCCAGCCGTAACGGAATTATTTTTAACAAAAATTTTGGAGTTATATGATGAAGAATAATAGCAACTCTGAACCACTAAACAGGCGCAGCTAGTGTTCACTGGCGTTAAACCAAGCCTTATATAATCATCACTATTCCCATCGCCAAGCTCAATAAGACATAATGTTTCTTCCGGATTTGTATTGGTATAAAAGGATGATGCCTTAACCCAGCTCTCAATCGTCATCCCCCGATTTGCCAGGATGATATCTTTCATTTTCACATAGTTATAAGATGAACCACTAAAGTATAATGATTTTGGCTCCCCCCATTCGTTATAATTGATTCCAAAATTAAGCGGCGTATCATCGTTCCAGTCCCATGATATTTCAATCCCGCTGCAACCCTGTCCCTTCGCTTGTAAATTGGTTGCTTTTGAAATATCATGTTTGATATAAACAGCGCTTGAACATTCAGATTCAACATCGGCGCCGTAATCCATGCGTGAAATTCTTACAACGCTGACCTTATAGCCATGGTTTACGCCAGGAATTGCATTTTTGTCTACATAAATTCGCGGATTCTCGGCAACTTCAGCTATAAAAAAATCATCGCGATAAATACGAAACATATTTACATTCTGTGCACAATAGTAATCATCGGATTTTTTATAATCCCAGGTAATTTTATTATAAAAACACTCATCCTTTACAACCTTAATATTTGTAGGAAGATTTAATTGCATAAGCCATGCGCTCATTGTATAATAAAAATTTGAATAACTGACGCCATCCGTAACTCTGGCGCTATAATAATACGTGGTGTTAGGTTTTAAATTTGTTGAATCATTGAAACTGCCATAAACTGAACCTTTACATTTTTTAATAATTTCATAGCTACTTGATGATGCATTTTCCCACCAGCCCATAGTATTATAGGCATTTTCATTCGTGGTTCGATAGAATTCTACATCATAATCAGAATAAGTAGAATTGGGATCCCAGCCATCCATTCGATATTCTATCGAAATCCAATTACAAAAACCTTGCGGATTAAGACTAGTCAATCTATAGCGAAAGTCTCCTGCTGTTTCATTTGGCGGACCATCTCCATCCTGATTATTGACCGGGCTTGCCGCTTCATTTTTATTTAATGAATCAGCGTCAGCAGCAAATACTGAACTGCTGCATAAAATCATTACTACACACAGACGCCATATTGTACATTTCATAAGAGTTTTCCTTAAATTTTTTTATGAATCTTTTGACACTGCTTAATTTTAAAAAATCTTACTTCAACAATATCATCTTACGTGTTTTCACAAACTCACCACTGTGCATTTTCACGAAGTACATGCCCGACGGCAGTTGGCGGCCAGCTTTATCCGTGGAATTCCACTTGACAAACCGGTAACCAGCTTTCATGTCGTCATCATACAGCTTGATCACTTCCTGTCCCATAATATTGTAAATCGCGATTGTCACATGCGCATCTTTGGGTACGCCGAAACCGATTTTTGTCGTCGGATTGAATGGATTCGGGTAATTCTGGGTGAGTATAAATTCTTTCGGCACATAGCCACGGTCGCCAGCGCGCAGGTCGCGCGTGATAAATTCCAGCGGTTTCACCAGCGAACCGAGAATCTGGTCAGATGTAAAATGAATCCGCTCGGTGACAATTCGTTCCTGTTCACCATCACTGCGGAACGCGCGCAATTCCAGTGATTCGTGCTCCGGTTTATTGCTGTGAATTTGCAAGAAATACAGCGTCTTTTTCAAACGCTCGCTGTATTTCGGATAGCCGACGCCCCGGCATTCATCGCCCTTGAACGCGGCCACCAGGTCGTAACCAGCGTCTCTATTGTTGGCATCGACCACTGCGGTAATGAGCATGATGTATTGATACTGTTCCGGTGTCACCGTCCAGGTGCTGACCGATGCTGGCAATGTAACCGCTTTCGCCAGGGTGGATGACGGCAAATACATGCCTTTTTCGGGATAGGTGAAACTGCCGGTGTTGGTTGCGAAAAGTTTATAACCAGAAGTCGGGGACAGGAATGTCAGATTGCCATCCCAGCCGATGTTTTCATCGTACAGCGCAAAGCCATTCTGGCTGACGATCGCGTCGCCGGTCGCAGCTTCGAAGTTGGCCAGCGCTTCATTAATTTCCACATTGAATGATGGAGTAAAACCGATCCAGTTCCAGCCGCTGGCAAACGCAATCGGGCTGGCGAGCGGATTGATGATGTCGCCGGAATAACGCAGCGAATCGGCTTTCGTTAATTTGATCATGTACATGTCATGATTATTGATTGCGGCAAGGCTGCCAAGCCATTGCGAACCATCGTATTGGGCGAATGCAGTTTGGCTTTTAATAATATCATTTGCTGCTGGCGTCAGGTTGGACAGCATTGAGTTGAGCGACAAATCATCCGCCAGTTTGTTGAAGGAAATCCAGCGCCAGCCCGCCGCAATGTCGATACGTTGCGCTACATTGCCCGATGCGTCAATCGTTACCGGTGTTGTCAGCGTGCCATGCACGGCGTTGGCGCTAAATGTGTAGGATTTATCGACCTCAACATGCTCCACGCCCTGATAGGCGTTCCACACTTTGAAGTTGACAGTTTCACCACTGCCGGCATTGCTGTAAACCGTGAGAAATGCCAGGTACTGATCCACCGATTTTACATACTGCATATTGGCGACGCCACGGCACTCGTCGCCGACAAACGCGGCAATCATGTCGTACGGATCGTCCGATGCAACATTATCAATTTTAACAGCGGCCGTTATGAACATACTGTTTTCGAACGAAGCCGAATTCACTTTCCATGCCGGTGGCGGCGCAAGCACGCGCATGTTAATTGGCAGCGCCTGCTCAAACCCGAAATCGGATTGGATGTAGGCGGCTGACGCATACCTTCCGGTGTTCAGACCCGGATGTACTGAAAAAGTCAGGGTGGTGTTTTTTAATGGATCAATCGAGCCTTCGTTCGGTGATACGCTGAGCCAGTCCGGCAGATTGACGATTTCATACGACTGCCGCAAACCCGTGCGGTTGTGAATTTCTGCGACGAACGAATGACCTTCATTAATATTCTTGATTTCATCAATGGATTGCTGCACCCATTGCAACGGATTGCGGTCGACAAACACATCCCAGGTGACCGGGGAGGCCATCACATTGCCATTCATATCTTTCAGATTGCTGACGGTGATATCAAGCTGGCAATTTTCGATCAGGCTGTCCGGGGTGAGCAGGTTGATGTAGATTTGGTTGTCGCGCACGCTCCATTCAAACGCCACTGGCTGCACTGGCCGCGGAATCTGGACGTTTGGCGTATCGTCGATGAATTCAATACTGCCTACCGCCTGAGCGTGATTTTTATTTTCAATCCATTTCCAACAACCACAGCCGCTATTGTCCGTGCTTTCATAACCCCAGTACGATGACAGGTCGTTCAGTGTGGTTTCGGCTACAAGTTGGGCATTGTGTTTTTCAAATGGCAGGTAGGCCACCAGTCCCGGTTCCTGTCCGGTCAACCGATGCGCATAATAACGCTGAATTTGGCTTTGTGTGCGCGCCAGCCGCCAAATCCGAACTTCATCAAAGCTGCCGGTGAACGATGAATCGCCGATTACCATATCGCTGAAATAATCAAACACGACACTGTCCGCGGTTTCCGCCACAACAACGCCGTTTTTGTACAGCTTGCCCTTCAGCCCGTTCCATGTGAGCGCGATGTGCTGCCAGGCATTCGCGCTGATCGGTACGTTGGCGTTCCACAAATCATCGCTTACTTCATTGTTAAAATGGCAGGTGAGATTGGCGTCATTGATACTAAATTTAATTTCGTGCTCGCCCGCGCCATTGACTGTGAACACCGGGACGAAAGAAGATGTCGTCGGCCGGTACCAGAATTCCACGGTGTAATTATCCATTGAGACTTCATGCATCGTGTCGATGACGACTGCGTTTCCGGCCATCTCAATCGCCTTGCCAATCGGGTAGACTTTCCACGTACCTTGGTTGATGGAGGCGTGATGATCGTTGGCTTTGTCTTCGATTAAATCGCCCAGTCCTTCATCCATGGCGAAATAGCTGACCAGGCCGGCTTCGTTGCCATTCAGGATATATCCCATTTTGGATGCAATATCAGTACGGGTTTGTACGGTACTCCATAATCTCAATTCATGAATGAATCCTTTGAAATTGTCGACATTGCCGGCTTCACCGGAACGGCCGATATACAAGTCGCCATTATTGTTTAACACCTGCGCCTTAATACTGGTACCCGCCGGCGCACCGTTAATATAGTAGGAAAGCTGCGAACCATCAGTGGTGACGGCCACGTGCGTCCATTCGTTTTCCGGTACGGCTACTTCGGAAGCGGACGTATTATCTTTGGTTGACTGATTCCAGAAGCGTAGCTTCATGTTCTCGTCAAGCGCCAGGCCGTAGCCATAATTGCCCTTCATGAGAATTGTCTGCCAGCCGCCTGTGCTTTGGGTGTTCACCCAGGCTTCGATTGACAGATTAGCCATATCATAGGAGAAGTTATCCAACGCGGCGGCATAATCATCGACACCATCAAAATACAGGCTGGTGCTATGGTCAATTTTGGTGCCATTGAGCACGGCACGGATATCGAAGTTATCAAATGTCAGCACGCCGGGACTCGATTGTACCGCTTCATTCAGCGTGAGAATAATATCATCTCCGGGGGAGAGTACGCCATCACGTGGTTCGGGGGTGCCGAATGCGTGCGGTTTTATGCGGTCGAGTATGCCGGTGATCGGCTCGGATTTGTTCTCCACCAGTTCACAGTTGGAAATCGCGCGGATTTGATACTGCTTGTCCGGCAGTTGCGATACATCCCAGGTGTAGAGAATGAACGGTTCATTGGACGGCAGTTCATAACCGTCGGGCAACGAATCCGCCCAGGTTGGGAAGTTGCCGGGAATGTACGGCGGCTCGGTGCCGCTGGTGAACAGTCCGGGCACATTGGCGACGGGCACCCATTCGGCTTTGTTGTACTGCTGAATCGTGTACCAGGTATTCCCGTCGAGCGGACGGTACTGAAGCTTCAGGTATTTCAGGAAAAGATCATGAATATCATAGTCGAATAGTTTGATCAACAGCGTGTCTTTACCCGATGGACTGGTACAGAATGAATTGACCACCCAGTTTTCAATCGGGGTGTAAATGGATACCGGCGTACACTCGCGGATGAATTTGGCGGTGACGGAAATGTCGTCGGAAATATCGCCCTGGCAGGGAGAATAGAACGCCAATTTGATATTTTCATACTCAAACTGTTCCGGCCCGCGCATGATCGTCAGCGTGTTGTTCAGCGTGGCGCCGGCATCGATAGTGTATTGCATGTAGTTTTCGATAATTACACCGTTGACTGCTACCACAGCGCCATAGGGATTGGTTTCCTGCATGACGCTCAGATAATAGGTCATGGGTTCGTCGGTTTCGCTGGCGTTGCCCAACTGGATGTTGAACACAGCCGGCTGGTCGGGCGGTACATTTTCCACAACCGTTGGGTAGACTTTCAATACCGGCATTTCCCGGTGCATGGTGCCGCTGCTGATTTGAATATTGTTCGGTGATTCACCGGGTTCCTTGTTGAAATCCTTCATCCAGTACGTCGGCCCTTCCCAGGGACACATCGACTGGCCCGCCACGGTTTTGAACACCGGTGTGGCATACACCGGATCGTGGCAGACATCAATCGAGAAATAATCGCCTTCATCACCATCGCTCAACGCAAAGCCGGTAGTAACGGTTTTGGTTTCACCCAGTCCGAGCGACGCGCCAATCGATAATCCCATTGACAGGGTCATCGTTGTTTCAGCGCCAATGCCATCGTGTTCCACACCTAGTTTTGTGCCGATTTCGTTATTGATGCCCAGCTCGAATGATTGTGTAAACGAACTGCTCACTTCATGGGAGACTTCCTGTTCATAATTGGCATTGGCATCGAACGAGATGTTTTCCACAAAAATTGCATTGGCTTTGAGCTTGTCATTCATGGAGAGCGCCTCACGCCACAAGCGAATCTGCTGATTGTACCAGCGCACGGAATCGGCGATGCCGGTATAGTGCAGCGGCTCGACAAACTGGTAACTCGGGCCGTCCAAATCTTTGTTGGTTTCGGTAATTGTTGGCGTGCTCGATGTTACTAAATCGCCCCAGCGCGTATCGTCATTATTGCTGCCATACATCGGATCATCCGGCGACACTTTGGAAACATACTCCGACCGCGTGAACAAGTTATTGCGCAGCATTTCCAGGTCCGGAATCAAATAATTTTTGATATGATCGGCGGTATAAATGAACGTGGTGGCAAAGCCTTTGGGCACCAAAAACATGCCCGCGGTTTTCAGCAGCGTGCAGTCGTCATCCAGTTTCAGGATGTCGGTCATGCCGTAGAGATAGTTTTCCGAGCCGCCGATAAACACGTCTGCATCGGCGCCAACGGCTCCTGCATCATCGCTGGTGGAAAATGTTTTGGTGAAGGTAATGGTTTTGTTCAGCTCTGCCTGACTGGTGGCGGAGAAAGTTATTTCGGTGGATTTGGTGAAATCCATCGTGACATCCACTTCGGTGATCACACCGAGGCCAGCCATAAAATCCGGGCCTAGCGACACATTATTTTCAATTTTATAGCCAAGCGAGGCATTAATTTCCATGCTCATGGAGTAACTTTGCGTCGATCCTTCCGATTTGAATGCCGAACTGCCACTGCCCGGCGGATCGCGCAGAATCATTTCCACGCGTTCCGGCCCACGGGTCACAAAATTATTCTCCCGCGCCCTGGCGCCCAGCACGTATCCGCGAATCAGCTTGCTGACGCTCCGGCCGCTTTTAAGTGAGGCGGATACATCGAACGTTTTGGTGTAGCTGTATTCCGGCGTCGTTTGATCGACCAAAAAGTTCGGATTGCCAGCCTTAAATGTATACAACGTATCGCCCAGCGGATACCGGGTGTTTGTATCCGGATTGATATTGTTATTCATCTGGATTTTTTTCTCAGCCTCGTCGCCAATATCGTTATTAATGGTCAATAATGCTTCCTTCACGGGTACGTTGTCCAGCCGGGTGGGATCGGCTTCCGGCTTGTCGAAATTCGTGTATTGCTCGAACAGGGCGATGCGGATTTTGTATTTGTTATCCTGTTCAAATACCGGGAAGGGGAGTTGCTGGCAGGTTTCGTTTTCCGGCAAACCGACAAAATCCATCTGCGGACCGGCGTTATAGACAAAATCAAGCTGATAATTATAATTAACCACGCCACCTGCCGGAAATTGCTCCAGCTTGTCGGTTGATGTCCAGTAACTATTTGCAGTCAGTATGCCATCGTGTTTCTTCGAGCTTTGATCGGTTACTGTTAATTCCGATCCTGTTTCACAGCGATAGTAGAGTTCCAGTCCGGTTTCCGCGCCGGTAAGAATAATTTTCATCGCTTGTTGAATATCAGTCTGGGTGCGGGCAATGTTCCAGATACGCAGTTCATCGATCACACCGAACGCCTCAGCGTTGATGATCGAATTGCCAATGCGTTTAATGTTGCTGGTTGATTTCCTGGCAACAGAACCGACCAGTTCGCCATCGATATAATACGATTGTTTGCTGTCGGTTTTTTTTGCAACAACGGCGATATGATGCCAACCCGTGGTTAGTTTGGAGAAGTCGTAGTTACTGGAGATAAATTCTCCGCTGCTACCATCGAAGTAACCGAGTTCGTTGCTGCTGCGCTTGATCGTCAATTGACGGTCGTTATTGCTGCCGCAGAACAGTGTGTTCCAGCTTTCCATTATCGCCAGCGGAAATTTGAACCAGCCTTCCAGCGTCCACTCATCGACCAAATCGACAATCGGTTCGCTCAGGTCCACCGCCGAACCGGCCTGCATGAGTGAAAGCGCATTGTTATTGTTATTTTTGACAGAGGTATCGGCCTCCGTTTGCAACGGCGCGTTGATGGACATGTCCAATAGTCGGGTGTCGAAGCCATAGGTGGTTTGCCCGACTCCGCTTTTCATTTCGACAATTGCATTGTACTTCAACGGCGGCAGATCGTTGATGGTGAAGCCCCCGGTAGTTGCGTCGGTTTCATATACCCGTTTAATGCAGCCGTTCTGTGATTCGAGCGTCAACTTTGCTTGCCCGATATTATTTTTATGTTTGCCGGGAAACGCTTCCGCCTCACGCCAACCGCCAACCACGCGGCCTATAGCCGTCGGTTTGGTGATGTCGATAAATGGATCGAGTGTGATTGGCTGAATAAAATTGTGCGGGGGTTGACTTTCCGGCGGCCATACCCCGGGACTGAATTCGTGGTTGGGTGCGTATGCACTGAGACGATGCCGCCCGATCGGGATGTTCATCACAAATTCACCGTTCTGATCGGTCTGGGTTGGCGGGTTTGTGTGATCGCCATCGACGAGAATAAAGATATCCTTCGCGTAGCAACTGGTGTTTTCATATTTCACCTTGCCGCGCACTTCAAACGTAGAAATATCAAGAAAGTCTACCGAATTAATGACGGATGAGTTAGCGCTGATAAATGCCGACCGGCTGCCCGGCTGGAATTTATGGACACCGTAATTTGGAGTAATAGTATAGGTCTGGCCATCACCAACATAACGAATGCCGCGGATTTCATAATTGCCGTTGGCGTCGCTATAGCCCGACAGATGCAAATCGGCAACCGCAGGGACAAGCGCCGACCATTCCGCGCCGGAAATGATTGCATCCAGACCGTGATAGGTAGCAGTGCCGCGTTCCACGGTTTTGGAGCGGTCGAACAATTTACTGCCGATATTTTCATCCAGCCGCCAGTAGGCCACCAGATTATCTTCATCGCCGATCAGCATTCGGCGATAATCGCGGGCAATATCGCCAGCCTTGCGCGCGATGTTCCAGATGCGAACTTCATCAATCCAGCCGCCCCAGTAGCTGCCACCAACGCCAGCCGAGCATAGCCTGATGTTACTTACACCGCCCATGCTGTTTTTCTTTTGTGTAGCGCTGTGCCAGAGCTTACCGTTTAGATAGATTTTCATTTCACCGGTGTTGATATCCTTGACAAACACCCAATGATTCCATTCACCCGGTTTATAAACAGCGTCCGGTTTTTGGGAAATGTAATCGATAATGTTATTATTTGCGCCGGCGCTCCAAACGACGTTGCCGTCTTTGTCGGGCATGGAGATGCTTATAGCCGGTTTGTTCTGGCTATTTAATCCCTCAAACAGTTTCATTTCCTTGTTTGATTCGCTATCGCGTTTAGCCCAGAGTTCGATTGTCACTTCCCGGTCGATCTCGGCAAATACCTCTCCGGGAATAGTGACGTAATCATTTACACCATCAAATTTCAAGCAATTGCCAATCGTTGGCTCAACAAACACCTCCACATCCTGAACTGAATTGCCGCCTTCGAATTCCACATGCCCGGTGACCGTTCCAGCGGCTTCGCGGAATCCGAGTTCAATTGCAGCATCCGATGTTGCCACCAATTTATCGCAATTACGTTCGCCTTTAATTGTGTATTCATAGATAATGCCCGGCACGGCGGACATGTCATTATATGTGTAAGTGCCTTCATTCAATGTTACAATGTGCACCGGTTTGTTTTCACCAGCCACACTACGCCAAATTTTGAAGCGATCCACCGAACCGTCGCATTCCCATTTTAGCTCCACCTTGTCGGAATGATAACCTTTGGACACGATCAGGTTTTTCGGCTGGCCGATATCCAATGTGGTTTTTCCCTCAACCGGTGTTGATATCATGCCCCAACCGCCGCATTCGTCTTTAGCGCATATGGCATAATAGAAAGTTTTGTTCGGGGGCAGATTGGTGAATACATAATCGGTTTCCGAACCCGGGATGTCGGAAATGGTAAACACCGGCGCCAGCTCATCGTTCAGCGTGGCTCCCGTGATGGTGCCGTCATAACCAGCGGCTGAAAAATCTTTGGCGACAATGGCATTATCATTTATACGCCAGTAAGCCACCAATCCGGCTTCGTTTCCTGTCAGACTGCGGCTCATGGTTTCCTGAATTTCGCTCTGCGTTCGCGCTTTGTTCCAGATGCGAATTTCATCGATATTACCGTTGATGAATTCACTTGCGCCCTGGTAGGCGCCAAGATAAACATTTGCACCCATTTTCGGAAGAGTGGATGTATTGCTTTTGCGTTTCTGAACGATCTCACCGTCCAGATAACTGACAAATCCGTTGATAGCGCTGCTTTTCCAGGTAACTGCCACATGATGCCAGCGGCCATCAGTCGCTTTGGCGCCAACGGAGACGCCGCCGCTCGTGCCTCCATCGTTGGACAGAATATGTTTACCATTCCAGCCGGCGACTATGTAATTAATTCCTTCCTGTTGCCGGACAGCCGATTGCAGGCTTGTGCCTTTAAACCAGTATTCAATCGTAATTTCTTCGCCGCCTAAATTAATTGCAGGCGCCTTGACATAATCGCCAGCGCCATCGCATCGTATCGATTTGGGAGGTTGATCTGCTTGCATAATACCGTAGCTGTCTGGTGGATCACCATCCCAGCGCCATGACAAATCGACTAAATTGCAATTCTCTTTGGATGCCTTAATACTCGTCGGAGCAGCAATCCGATCAGTGACCCGGCCATCGGCTACAGGCGTGTCGTCGCTGTAATGCAAACCAGATGATTCGAATTTGGTGCGGAGTTTGTAGTGATAAGTTACGCCACGTTCGGCAGTCACGTCTTCAAACGAATTATTTTGGCCGACATTTTTAATGAGTTGATTATTGCGCAGTACTTCGATACTCCATTTCTGACCATCGAATTCACCCAGCGATGGCGAGCTCCATTCCAGTTTCACCTTGTTGCAATATTGATCCATGCTGACCTTGACATCGCGCGGCGGTTTGGCTTTCCAGCGCCGGCCCGATGCTTTGGCTGTAAACACGCTTGTGTTGTAAGATGCATCGTTAACTGTAACCACTTTGTAGTTGTAATTAACTCCGTGCACTGCGGTTCTGTCTTCAAAATAACCATTTTGTCCGCCATTACCGAGATAGGCGCCATTGCGATAGACATCGACCCACCAGTTATATTGTCTGTCAATATTCGTATAAATGACAGTTGGATTATTCCATTCGATTTTAACCTTGTCATTGTACTGGTCCGCTGAAGCGCGAACGCCAGTCGGAGCAGGCGGTCGGAACGATTTAGCGGTTTTATAAAATGTTCCGCCACCTCCTTGATAATCGGTTACAATTTTTAACTCAATATCTTTCCCTTTCAATTGATCCGGAGGTGTAAATAGTAGCTCAATCATGCGCCAACTTCCATGAAAATAGTTTCTGGAGTATTTACAATTGTCGTAGGTTTTTACTTCATGATTTCCGCCACCGAACCAGCCAAGTATCCCGCCAGCGAAATAACTGCCACTGCTGTTGACTCGTTCACCATACCATGCCAGAATTTTCCATGTATTATTGATGCGGTAGTAGATTTTTGCATCGTACATTTGGGATGACCAAAAAACTCCGTCTAATGACTGGATGACAATTGTGCCATCCGCGCGATACTTATAGTCGCTTGATCCATTAGTCATCCACCAGCAGCCGTTCTGAAAATAATCAGCCAGGAGTTGTTGTGGAATAATTATTAGCATGAGAATAAAAATGAATATGGAAAAATTGTGTGGAGTAGGAACGTTTGCCTTCATTTGACACCTCACGAAATAGGGAAATGAGTACAACTTTTGGAGACCCGTGCCGGCGGGGATTATAAACAACAAAAAAATAGGCCATCGGGCGGATAAATTTAGTTGATTTGGTGATTATTTCCCAATTATATTGCTTTCATATAGTTGTCAGGAAATTTGTATTGTCATTTTTGTTTCAAAATAACTATAACGAAATAGCACAAATGCCGGAAAATACTCTGCTGTAATGATAGAATCATTCATCGATAATCTTGTTCTTGTTTTAACAAAAATTTTGCTGGCGTTTTAAAAATAAAAGTAACATAATAGGGGAGTATTAAATTTGCAGGCTAGCTCAATTGATTGGACATAACTCAATTAACGAAATTTGTCTTACCACCACCATTTTTTCTGAGCTTTGCATTGTGAAAGTTCAGTGTAAAGGGAATTGTTTTTACATATGAACAAGCAAAATAATTACTCTGGAGCATACGGCTATGAAATTTTATTTTCAACTATTAACAACAGTGTTGATCCTATTAATAATTACTCCGTCGCATGCAGCGGATTATTCCGGCGGTTTTCTTATCGGTTACTCCGGGGGGACCGGATTCCATCTTAACGGAACGATTTCACATTTTGCGCCAACATTACCGCTTAAAATGCAACTTGGCGTAGCTTATGCCCGCATGAATCCCGGTAAAGCGGATGATGCCAGGAAGATTTTTATTAACGATGCCACCAACGGCGAGCCGGAAAAAAGTGGTAAAAATTGGGATTTTCGATTGGATTTCCTTTATCAAATCCAGGTGTTGGGAATGTCTGATGCATATCTTTACGGGGGGCCGCGGTATTCGAAATTTACTGGCAATTTTAAGTACATTGGTGGGAATGAAGACTTTAATATCACCTGTAATCAGTGGGGGTGGGGAATTGGCACCATCAGTTATTTCCCGATGAATAAAACGCTCGATTTTGTCTTAACTGGTGGATTCGATTATTATTTATCAGGAATTTTGGTAGGACATGATACGCAATACAGCCCGGATGGTGAGAATGTCAATCCCCGCAGGGATTTTGATTATGGCGATGCGGATAAAGCGGTGAATCAACCGAAGTACGAGTTACGTTTGATGATGGGGATAAATTGGAAGTTTAAATAAATTGGAGGTTTAAATAAACAGGAAAATGTGAAAAGTATTGTGTTTGAGCAAATTCATTGTTCACAAAAGGCATCTGCTAATTTAAGCGATCAATATAATACGATGGATCCCGATGTTGATGTGCTATGCAAGTTACATAGCCTGAATTATTCATAAATTTTGAAAAAAGAGTGAGGATTTTCCAATATAATTTCTTATATTTAAGTAGGATAAACATATAAGAA
>JAFGDW010000005.1 GCA_016931935.1 Candidatus Zhuqueibacterota bacterium
AACCAGAATTAAAAAAATTAGACAGGATAACAGGATGAACAGGATTTCTTAGAAGAAGAGATTATACGAATCCTGTGAATCCGTGAAATCCTGTCTAAAATATGTTTTAACATTTTCTGCCAAAAAATGTCAGAAAATAACTTGTCAGATACTAAACAGCGCTTCGCTCTCATTCTGCCATTATTTATGGTTATGAATGCTTGTGTTCCGGTACGATTTTTACAATGGGATATGCAACTGAAATCCAATTAATCTGTAAATTAAATACCCATGCTAATAAATAAAATGAAATTTCCAGCGTTGATTTGCCTGCTACTTTTCAATTCACAAAACTTATATTCACTTCAGCAGATTAAATTTAAACATCTGGATGTTAAAGACGGGCTGTCCCAAAATTGGGTGCGCTGCATTCACCAGGATAAGTATGGATATTTATGGTTCGGTACCGGAAGTGGCGTGAGTAAATATAATGGATGTAATTTCCAAATATATACGAAGATTTATACAAATAGCAAAACTGGATTAACAAATAATTTTGTAAACAAAATATTTGAGACAGAAAACGGTACATTGTGGATAGGTACACAAAGTGGTATTGATATTTACAATCGAGCACAAGATAAATTTATTCAATATCCGGCGATGCAACAAGAGTATATTAATGATTTTCTGGAAATTGATAGTAATAGAATGCTTGTTGCGTGTTATTCAGGTTTATCATTGATTTACAAAACTGCACAATCCGAGCATGTCAACGACTCGCTTACTGAACTTGCACGAAAATTTCCACGGATTTCTGTTAGCACGATGCTAAGAGATGACAACGGGCTTTTATGGTTTGGAACTTTTAATGGCCTTTATTTGATGGATGTTAAAAATAATGAGCTGATCAATTTTAAACTGGATAATCATAATGCGGACGAAATTAGCAACAACGGCATTTATTCTCTTTACCAGGACAGTAACGGTCGCTTATGGTGTGGCACATCGACCAACGGTTTAATGTTGATGAAATACAATCCGGCTCAACCACGGGACGCCCAATTTATTACGTATAAAAATGACCCTGCCGACGAAATAACTATAAGTAAAGGCTCCATTCTTGCATTGCTGGATGATCAAGAAGGAAATCTGTGGATAGGTGTTGAGAATGGAGGACTTAACAGACTTGATTTACGCAATTTTAATGAAAATCATTGTGTATTTACTCGCTACTTTCAAAATCCTGCAGATAATTATAGTATTTCCAGTAACTCGATCTATTCACTGTTTAAAGATAAGGATGGGACGATTTGGGTTGGTACATATGGTGATGGTATTAATTACTATAATAAAGTATTTACTAAATTCAGCCATATCTATCACGTTCCAAATACCAATAGCGGATTGAGTCACAATGCCGTGAATGTAATATTTGAAGATGGCGATAACCTTTTGATCGGAACTGAAGACGGGCTGGATATCATCAATTCAAAAACAAATACACATAAACATTTGCGGCATGATCCATATAATCCGAACAGCCTTGGCTCCAATGCGATTATGACGATCTGTCGGGATAGTCTCGGAAATAGATGGATTGGAACATGGGCCGGTGGATTGAATTTGTTCAACGAAAAATCAAACACTTTTACCCGTTATCTGCATGATGATGGTGACGAAACCAGCCTGGGAAACAACAGTATTTTTAGCATTATATGCGATTCCCACGGCCGCTTATGGATTGCAACAATGGGCGGCGGACTGAATTTATTTGATTACAAGACAAAATCGTTTAAGCGGTTCACAACCGATTTCCTTTCCCCAAATGCAATTTCCGGTAACTGGATTCGCGCTGTTATGGAGAGCAGCACCGGAGAAATTTGGCTTTCCACAACAACAGCAGTTGATATTTTTAATTACGAAAAGCAAAAGTTTACCCATTTCACTTACGATACAACCGATATTAACAGCATTAGTTATAACGGCGCCATTGTGATTTTTGAAGATAGTAAACAAAATGTTTGGATCGGCTCGGAAGGCGGTTTAAACGTGTTTAACCGCAAAGATAGCAGTTTTACGCGCTATTTACAAGAAGATGGCCTTCCCAATAACACAATCCGGGCTATTTGTGAAGATGATCACGGCAACCTGTGGATCAGTACGAATAATGGGATTTCAAAATTTCAGGATGCCGTTGATCGACCAAAGGCGCCTGTTTTTATTAATTACGGCGTGGACGATGGGCTGCAGGGAAATGAGTTTAACCGTCGAGCATCATGCAAAGGCCGCGACGGACGAATTTATTTCGGCGGAAATAATGGTTTCAATGTTTTTCACCCCGATAGCATTCGTGATAACACGCTGATACCAAATGCAGTCCTGACAAATTTTTTAATCAATAACTTGCCTGTGGAAATTGGAGCGCCTGATTCACCACTACAACAACATATCAGTATGGTCGATGAAATAAAATTAAATCATTACCAATCCGTATTTTCGATTGAGTACGCCATTTTGAATTACCTCTCACCAAATAATAATCAATATGCATTTAAGTTAGATGGCTTTGAGAAAAACTGGAATTATGTGGGAAATCGATGCCAGGCGACTTACACGAATCTGGATCCCGGCGTATATACATTTCGTGTTAAAGGAACGAATAATGATAATGTGTGGAATGAAACGGGAGCATCTGTCAAAATTTTTATTATTCCACCCTGGTGGAAAACTGCCTGGGCTTATGGTATGTATTTTTTATTAGCGGGTTGTGTGCTTTTTATTATATGGAAATTTCAACTGCATAAAGCTGCTATGAAGCATGAGCTTATGTTGGAGCAACACCATGCTGAAAAACTGGAAGAGATTGACAGAATGAAATCCCGCTTCTTTTCCAATATTACGCACGAATTTCGCACGCCTCTAACGCTTATTATGGGACCAGTGAAACAATTTCTTTCTGGTGAAAAAATCGATAATTTCAATGAAAAGTGTGAAATGGTGCTTCGCAATAGTGAAAAGTTATATCGACTGGTAAATCAATTGCTCGAACTATCCAAATTGGAATCCGGGCATGTAGCATTACACGCCTGCAAAGAGAACATACTTCCCCTGGTTGAAAAAATTGTATTATCGTTTGAGCCACTTGCTGAAAGCAAAATGATTGATCTGCAATTTTGCGTGCTTGATAATTTTAACGGGAATGACCAGGCGATTGAAATCTATATCGACCACGATAAAATTGATAAGATTTTTTCCAACCTACTTTCCAATGCGCTTAAATTTACTCCGGAATTAGGACATGTAATTGTTTCCATTCAAACGTGTCATAATTCTAACGGGTCGTTTGAACTGGCTGATGAACAAAAGCAGTCCCACAATATTCGCAATGTAATTCAATGGATAAAAGAATTTGGACAAAGACATGATGATAGTTTATTAAATTCCGAAGATGTTAATCATCGGCTTATTCATACAAATAAGCATGGTTATGTTGAAATAATTGTGAAAGATAATGGAGTTGGTATTCCAGCGCATGATGTGGAGAAAATATTTGATCGGTTCTATCAGGTGGCGGATTCACGTCTTGGAACTCATGAAAGTACAGGGATCGGTTTGGCATTAACCAAAGAATTGGTTGAATTACATGGTGGAACGATTCATGTGGAAACAGAATATGAACATGGAACGGCTTTTGTCGTTCGCCTGCCGCTCGGTAAGGATCATTTAAATGCATCGCAAATATCCGAAATATTGCCAGAAAAACACCCTCCGCAAACGGACGATAATTTGGCTTATAATAAGCACACGCGAACTTTAAAAATCGTCAATTCTCTTAATGAACAAAAGCCGGCAGCGCAGGAGAATGTACCAATTATTTTAATTGTCGATGACAATGATGATGTACTTAAATATTTAAGCGATAACCTGAGTCAGGACTATCGAATTGTGACTGCTAAGGATGGACTGGAGGGAATTTCAAAAGCCATTAATCAGGTGCCCGATTTAATTATCAGTGATGTCGTTATGCCAAAGATGGATGGATTCGCATTGTGTTCAAAGATAAAGTCCGATGAATTGACGAATCATATTCCGATTATTCTGCTGTCTGTCCGGGCATCTGACGAACACAAAATAGAAGGTCTGGAGACTGGCGCTGACGACTATATGACAAAGCCGTTTGACATTCGTGAGCTGCAGGTTCGGATTCGAAATTTAATAGATCAGCGGCGGCAGTTGAAAAAGAAGTTTAATCGTAAGGGCGGATTAAAGCCAACGGAGATTACCACCAGCTCGATGGATGAACGATTCCTGAACAAAGCGTTATCCATTATTGAAGCCAATATGAGTGACCCTGAATTTGGTGTGGAAGAATTCGCACGGGAGATGTCGCTCAGTCGGGTGCAATTATACCGAAAAATCCGTGTCATCACCGGTCAGACAGCCACGGAATTCATTCGATCTGTCCGATTAAATCGCGCTGCTCAATTGTTGAGACAAAAACACGATAATATCAGTCAGGTTGCATATGATGTCGGTTTTCACAGCCCATCATATTTTAGCAAATCATTTTTCAAGCAATTTGGTGTCTATCCATCCGATTATGTGGAACATTCCGCATAGAATGGTTAATGTAACGCTGCTACAGTTGAATTATTGTTGAATTTGAATTTTACCATCCTGAAAGCTGCGTTTATCTGACTCCCTTAAAACAGTGAATTGTTGATTAGTCTTGGATTGTTCGGTTTTTGAAATAATTTCCCATTTTTCCGGCTTAATTTATTACATGCTGCAAACCCTAAAAAAAACGTAACAATTTCAGCGGTTTTACATTCCCTTCTCTTTGATTTTCAGAAATATTCAAGACGAAAGTGTTAAATATTCGCCTTTTTTCGTTCTCACAACCTCACATTTTTTTATCTCATTTTTCCGGATGGTGAAACATATTATCATTATCCTGTAACATTTCTTCTACCCGATCCCTCTCCAAAAGTATTATCTTTACTATGCTGATGATCGTCGTGTAATAAAGTGATGTTGCACTCATTGTCACTTTCACTGCCTATGAGCTTCTACCTCACGAAGTTAATCATCACATTTTGTGTTCACCTGTCAATTGGTAATTCAGTATCTGATACAATCTATTATAGTTGGGAAAGGATTTAATTAATGAAAAAAACACATGTGTATTCAATATTTCCACGCACAATATTTTTACTAGCAATTGTATTAACGATTATCAGTGCAGGTCATTTGCCTGTTGTTGCACAATCCTACGAAGTTGGTACCTGGCCGGGTTTTCGTTCCGCTGCTATTTGTTTTACGTTTGATGATAATTGTTCCAAGCAGCTCAGTGTGGTTGTGCCGATGTTTAACGAATTTGATTTCCATTTAACATTGTTCACAGTTACAACCTGGGGTCCAAACTGGACAGGTTTACAAGCTGCTGCCGATAGTGGGCATGAGGTTGCCAGTCATACGGTAACACATCCTCATATTACCGGTTTACCTCTTGAAGATCAGACGACCGAGTTTAGAAATTCCTACAATACAATAAATTCAAAAATTAATGGTCAAACTGCGCTAACAATGGCGTATCCATATTGTGAAGTCGGCGATAATTCCATCGTTGATCAGTACTATATTGGCGCCCGTGGTTGTCAGGGATTTATCGAGCAAAAAACACCTGGGGATTTTAGAAACATCAGTTCAATTATCTGCGGAACAGAAGGATCGGTTAAAACCGCGGCTAATTTTAATAGTAAAGTAAATTCAGCAGCCAATATGAAAGGTATATGCGTTTTTCTTATTCATGGTGTGGATGATGATGGTGGTTGGTCACCAACAAATTCTTCCGAACTACGTACTCATCTTGAGTACTTAAAGAAAAATGTTGCTAAATTCTGGATTCCGACATTTGGTAATATGATTCGATACGTCAGAGAACGCAATGCTGCTACAATCACGGAATTATCAGTTGAGGATAGTATTATTACGCTTCAGGCCAGCGATACGCTCGATGATTCAATTTACAATCTGCCGATAACCATTCGCCGGCCTCTTCCTGATGGATGGCTGTCCGCAAGTGCCACACAAAACGGAAATTCCTTGAACACGCGGGTGATTGAAGCAAACGCTGTCAAATATATCATGTTCGATGTGATTCCTGATGGCGGCGATATTATTTTATCAAAAAGCACACCAACAGACGTTCATAAGCACGAGGAATTTGCGCCTCTGTCACCATCGCTGTCACAAAATTATCCAAATCCATTTAATCCGGAAACATTGATCCGGTTTCAGCTTCCTGAATGCGCACATGTCAACATAGAAATTATCAATACCAGTGGGCAGCGAATTGCCACTCTGGCAGATACGTTTTATGATGCTGGTGATCATACGATCCAATGGGATGCCTGCGATAATGATGGAAATCGTGTGGCCAGTGGTGTCTATTTCTATCAACTATATGCGGATAACTATTTTGATGTCAAACGCATGATTGTTTTGCGATAACCAATTGAATGATTTGTCGTTACATCCGCGGAGGGATTCAGTGTGAAATGTCTTTTTTTTATGCTGGATTCAATCGCAACCTCAAATATCAACCCTAAGGAATGAGAACCAAATAATTTACTCAACTTAAAAAAAATAATGAAGCGTGTCATTCCTGTTCGATAACCTCTGGCACATTGAATCGTATTGGTTTTCGAACAGGCTCTTAGTAGTGTTCATATATTTGATCTTGAATAAATCAAGAAAAGTGCTTGACTTTCAGAGCTGCTTATTATTTATTGGTAATAGGATATACTCATTGCGGATTGGTTCGTAACATCGACGTATTACCGATGCAATCGCTTAAGCGATGGCATCGATTTAGGAATGTTACATTTTAAACCGTAGCAGGTAAAAACCAAACTGAAAGACAACGAATAAACCAAAATCATTCCCCAAAGAAATATAGTGATAAAAAGATAGATTTTTATTAGCATATCGCTGAACATTAGCGATGATACATGGTAGCTTTACTTTCATCGTTTCATCACAAATTGCCTGTGGCTGCATTGATGATACGGATCGGATTAAATTTTTATTAGTTGATAATCCATGAATGTGACCAAGCTTAAAATAATTCTATTTTTCATCATCATTGTTTTACCCCTCGGAAATCTGCATTCTCAACAAAGAATAAAATTCAAACACTTAAATGTAAAAGACGGTCTCTCCCAAAGTTGGGTAAAATGTATTCTTCAGGATCATAATGGGCTTTTATGGTTTGCGACAGGGGGAGGCATCAATAAATATAATGGTTGTGATTTTACCTTATACAGACATGAACAGCATGATATAAACAGTTTGAGTAATAATGTTGTGAATGCAATTTATGAAGACAGCTCGGGGAAATTATGGATCGGGACACAACGAGGCATAAATATATATGACCGGGAAACTGATAAATTTATACGATACCCTGAATTGGAACAGGAGTACATTAATGCGTTCTTTGAAATTGATGAAAGCCGAATAATTGTTGCCCATAATTCGGGATTGCATTTAATAAAGCAGAAATCTTGTACCGATAACGATGATGTTGATCAATTTATTCGTCAGTATCCGTACACATCTGTTAATGCTGTACAGATCGATCGTGACGGAAACGTTTGGCTGGCGACATATTTAGGCCTTTACTTACTGGATTTGAAGAAAAGAAAATATACTGTTTTTAAGCTCGATAAAAACAATCCGGAAAGCATGGCTCTGAATGGTATTAAATCAATTTATATAGATAGTATGGGAAGGTTATGGCTGGGTACAGCATCTATTGGACTTATTTTGGTGAAATTTAAAAATGATGATCCATATAAGCCAGAATTTCTCCATTACAGCCACGACCCGACAATTCCACACAGCATTAGCAAAGGAGCCGTACTGGCGCTACTGGACGATCGAGATGGGAATTTGTGGATCGGAATTGAAAATGGTGGAATTAGTCGACTTAATTTACAACATTTCAATGAGAAAAATCCACATTTTACCCATTATCTGCACAATCCGGCAGACAATTTTAGTATATCGAATAATTCAATTTATTCGTTATACAGAGATAATGAAGGTACAGTCTGGGTTGGTACATATGGTGACGGAGTCAATTATTACAACAAATTACTAAGTAAATTTAGCCATTACTATCATATTCCGAATGATCCCAATAGCTTAATCGATAATACAGTAAATACAATCTTTGAAGACGATGAGTACCTTTGGATCGGGACAGAGGGTGGATTAAATATTTTAAACAAAAAAACTGGTATTTATGAGCATTACTTATATGATCCCCAGGATCCACATAGCATTGGATCCAACTCGGTACTGGCGATTTGCCGCGACAGTACAGGAACAATGTGGATTGGCACGTGGGCCGGCGGATTAAATGTTTTTGATAAGCAAACAAAATCGTTTATCCGATATTATCACGATGAGAAAGATGATCGAAGTTTAGGCAGTAATAATATTTTTAGCTTACTGTGTGATAGCAACGGGAATTTATGGATTGCAACAATGGGAGGCGGCCTCAATTTATTTAACAGGCAGACGCACTCTTTTAAACGATTCACAACGGATTTCAGAACACCCAACACAATTTCGGATAACTGGGTAAGATCATTGCTTCAGGCTGAAGACGGTAATTTATGGATAAGCACAACAACCGCTGTTGACAGATACAATATTCAACGCAATGAATTTACAACTTTCAAACATGATAAAACGAATGCAACAAGTATTTCATATAATGGTGCTATAACACTTTTTAAAGATAGCAAACACAATATATGGTTTGGTACTGAGAGTGGGTTGAATGTGTATCATCCGGACGAAGATTATTTTAGCTGTTATTTGGAGGACGATGGATTACCGAATAATACAATCCTGGCAATTTGTGAAGATAATCATGAAAACCTTTGGATCAGCACAAATAATGGAATTTCAAAATTTGTAAATGGCGTTAATGAGCCGGAAATACAAGTGTTTGTTAATTATACTGAGGATGATGGGCTTCAGGGTAATGAATTTTGTCGCCGTTCGGTTTTTAAGGCCAGCGATGGCCGGATATACTTTGGTGGAAATAACGGCTTTAATGTATTTCACCCGGACAGCATAAAAGAAAATACGCTTATTCCGAATGTCATCATTACTAATTTTCTCATTTTCAATAAACCGGTTGAAATCGGAGCTCCTGGTTCCCCATTGCCGAAACATATCAGCCTGTTGGATGAAGTAACGTTGAAGCATACCCAATCGGTTTTTTCAATTGAATACGCTATTTTAAACTATTTGGCGCCAAACAAAAATCAATATGCATTTATATTGGAAGGATTTGAAAAAGAATGGAATTTTGTGGGCAATCAACGATTGGCAACCTATACAAATCTGGATCCGGGTAAATATATATTCAGGGTGAAAGGCGCAAACAATGATGGTATCTGGAGCGAAAAAGGTACCTCGCTGAGTATCATTATTGTCGCACCCTGGTGGAAAACCATGTGGGCGTACGCATGTTACTTTATCCTTTCGATGTTTTTAATATTCGGGCTATGGAAGTTCCAGATGAATAAAGCTGCAATAAAACACGAGCTTTTTATGGAACAGCAATATGCGGAAAATCTGGAAAAAATTAATCTTTTAAAATCCCGATTTTTTTCCAATATAACCCATGAATTCCGTACACCATTAACATTAATTATGGGACCGGTCAAACAATTTCTCGCTGATGAGCGGATTGATAATTTTAAAGAGAAATGTGAAATGGTGCTTCGCAATAGCGAAAAACTATATCAACTCATAAATCAGTTACTCGATCTTTCTAAAATTGAAGCAGGCCATGTTTCCCTGTGTGCTCAGAAAGAAAATATTATGCCTTTGGTCGAAAAACTTGTCATGGCGTTTTCTCCATTAGTAGATCGAAAGCGGATTGATTTAAACATGAATGTTGTGACCGATTCATATGCGTCAATTGATTCGTTTGAATTGTACATAGACAGAGATAAATTGGAGAAAATAATTTCGAACCTGGTATCCAATGCAATTAAATTTACACCTGAAAATGGCCGAATCGATGTAACCCTGAAAACATTTCGGGCAGGTGAATATGAAATCATAGACGATGACGAACTGGATGAATCACAGAATATCAAGCGTTCCACGGCTATCGGTAATAGTGAAGTACTCCGAAAAGCAAGCGGATTTGTTGAAATTGCTGTGAGAGATACCGGCGTCGGAATTCTGGAAGCAGACCTGCAAAAAATATTCGATCGGTTTTATCAAGTGACAAATTCGTCACTGGATTCACACGAAAGCACAGGCATAGGTTTGGCATTGACAAAAGAGTTGGTCGAGCTTCATTATGGTACAATTCATGTCGTGACAGAATATGGTTATGGAAGTATGTTTGTTGTACGCCTGCCTATGGGGAAGGATCATTTAAAGGATAACGAAATAGTTGAAACTTCAGAACAATCAAAAACAGAGCAAAAATACCGGACAATTACTGAATTTACAACAAAGCGATCAGTAATTGAATTCGAGAATGATGAACTTGACTCATCTAATGGCAACCCGCTGGTATTGGTCGTCGATGATAACGTGGATATATTAAAATATTTATATGAAACACTCAAACACGATTACCATATTATTACCGCCAGCGATGGTCAGAAAGGTTTTGAAAAAGCCATGCAACGAATTCCGGATCTTATTGTCAGTGATATTATGATGCCAAAATTCGGTGGTATCAGTTTTTGTAAAAAAATTAAGACTGAAGAAGTGACAAGTCATATTCCGGTAATTCTGCTCACTGCCAGGGCCTCGAATAAAAGTAAAATCGATGGATTGGAAGCCGGTGCGGATGCCTATGTCACCAAACCATTCGAAGCCGATGAGTTAAAAGTGCGTATTCGGAATTTGATCGAGCAGCGTAAGAAACTTATTAAAAAATTCAATCGCAAGGGTGGTTTAAAACCGGTGGAGATTGCAACGAATACATACGATGAGAAATTTCTGGAAAAAGCCCTGGCCCTCGTTGAAACGCATATGAGCGAACCGGAATATGGTGTTGAAGAATTTGCTAAAGAGATGTCATTAAGCCGGGCGCAATTGTATCGAAAAATCCGGGCGCTCACAGGCCAAACTGCCACAGAATTTATCCGAACGGTGCGATTAAATCGGGCAGCACAATTAATTAAACAAGGCCATCGTAATATTTCCCAGATTGCATATGATGTTGGCTTCCAAACACCTTCCTATTTTAGCAAATCATTTCTTAAACTGTTTGGTACATATCCATCCCACTATGCAGATAGTGATTCAAAATCAGAAAATGCCTGAATTCCAAGATGAAACAAAAAGTCATCATTGTGTAACATTTCTTGTACCACTATAGTTATCGAAATTTGTATCTTTCATTATCCGTGATGTTTCGACATATAATATCGATTTAACAATCCAATTCGAACGTACCACACTTATATTTGATATGTGAATAACCAGTTGAAAATAATAGTCAATTGAAAGTTAAAAAGTATCCGCTCAATAATTGATGGTAGCCACATCAAGATTGCCTACTTTCACACTTCGACGGAGTCTATCCTGAGCCTGATGAAGGGCTCAGTGTGAAGTGTCAACGTAACTTCATGCTGAGCGGAGTCGAAGCATGAACAACAGTGCTAAGATTTCCCCCGCTTTTTTTGAAGGGATACTTCGCTCCGTTGATAGCGATTTGAGATATTAAATATTGTATATCTTTAAAAATGAGATTATAGGTCATTATTATGCAACATTTATTGTAACACTCTGCTAATCGAAATTTGTATATTTCACTGTATATGAAACATTGGCCTGCCGATATTGATTTACTATTCCAATTAATAATACCACTCATTTATTTTTGAAATAGATTTTTATGAAGCGATTGAGGTATCCATTCAATATTAAAGGGTATTTGTAGATGCAATTCATGAATTGCATCTACAAACCATCGAATATTGAGCGGATACCGATTGAGTTTGAAATATCAGTTATATTAAAATTGAACTGTATTGATTTTCAAACAGGCATGATAATTTCGGTCGCTGATAAAATAAATAACAGAAAAATTATGCCCGGTTTTTCCGATGCAAAATCCCCTCATAAGTTGATTTCCTTTATTGTCTGATTTGATATACAGAAATAGAGCAGTGTTCGGTATTCAATCTCAGAAATACAAACAACTATGTACTATTCTTCTCCAGAAATTCATTCGGTTGAGTACATCCAAACGAGTGTGTACATATAAGAGCATCCCCCAAATATTTTTTAACCTTGAGTCCTTTTCTTTACTTGTGGCCATTAGTTATAGATACCGCTGCAATTTATTAACTATTGCTGAGAAGGAGGTGAGAATAAAACGAAACGTAGACACGTCACCACTATATTATAAAAGAAAGGAGGTGAAACCGCCGGAAAATATCAATAACCAATCAAGGAATATAATGTAAATAACAATTCTCATTCACTCAGTCGGTTTCCAGAGCAAATTAGCAGTGCCTGGTTTTTCTGTTGTTTTTTGCATTCATATTCCGTCTTTAAGAAGAAGGAGTTTAAAAAACCTAAATGGAGTGTAACATGACAAATTCTATTAAAACAGGACTAATAGTCTGTCTGCCATTGATCGTTTTAGTTCTGAGTTTTCAACTGTCTCCCGCCCAAACGATCTGTTCCAGCCAAACTGGCACAGACGACGGTTTCTTCTATACACATTGGACTGACGGCGGTGGATCTGCATGTATGACGCTGGGAGATAATGGCAATTACAGTTATTCATGGTCCAATACCGGGAATTTTGTAGGCGGTAAAGGCTGGAGTACCGGATCATCCAGCCGAGTAATAAGCTACAATGCTGGCGTCTATTCGCCCTCGGGCAATAGCTATTTAACGCTATATGGATGGACAAGAAATCCACTCATCGAATATTATGTCGTTGATAGCTGGGGAAGCTGGCGACCGCCAGGAGCAACATCTATGGGTACAGTTACCACTGACGGAGGCACCTACGATTTATATCGGACACAGCGGGTCAACCAACCTTCGATTGATGGAACGGCTACTTTCTATCAATACTGGAGCGTTCGAACCTCGAAACGATCGACCGGGACAAACAACACCATCACGTTCCAAAACCACGTGAACGCCTGGGCGAGCAAAGGATGGAATTTGGGAAGTCATGTTTACCAGGTACTGGCAACAGAAGGATACCAAAGCAGCGGAAGCTCTAACGTAACAGTATGGGAAGGCGGAGGTGGATCAACGCCTCCACCTGAGCCCCCTCCAAGTGGCAGCAACACAATTGTTGTCAGAGCACGCGGCACCTCCGGAAGCGAAAATATTCGTGTTACTGTTGGTGGTACCCAAATCGGCAGTTGGACCATGAGTACAAGCTATCAAAATTACACGGCCTCAACCAATAATACCGGCGGAATTAATGTACAGTTTACCAATGACGCCAGCGGCCGTGATGTTCAAGTCGATTATATTACAGTAAATGGCTCTACGCGACAGGCAGAAGCGCAATCGACCAACACGGCTGTGTACCAGAATGGGGCGTGCGGCGGCTCATATAGTGAATGGATGCACTGCAATGGTTACATTGGTTTCGGCGATGTTTCCGGCGGTGGCGGTACACCTCCACCAAGTGGCGGCACGATTGTGGTGCGGGCACGAGGAGTCAACGGCAATGGTCCGCTTGAACTTCGCTTAAACAACAATACCGTTCAAACATGGAATCTGACGTCGTCACTTCAGAATTATTCCTATACGACAAGCACGACATCAGCAAACATCCGAGTATACTTTGCTGATAATAGCGGCGATGTCCAGGTTGACTATATTCAGGTTGGCGGCGGCACATACCAGGCTGAACAAATGGCAACAAACACGGCAGCCTGGCAAAATGGCGGTTGCGGCGGCTCTTATTCAGACATGATGTACTGTGCTGGCTACATCGATTTCGGTACGCGCAGCATCAGCAAAGCTGTTCCGGAAGAAAATCCTGTTAGCGAGGCACTTCCATCCAAATTTGTGTTAGAGCAGAACTACCCGAATCCGTTTAATCCAACCACGGAAATTCGTTATCAGCTTAGCGATATTGGTCATGTAACATTGAAAGTTTATGACATTATGGGACATACGATCAAAACTCTGGTAAATTATGAGCAGCAAGCCGGATCGTACCAGGTGATGTGGGATGCCCAGAATGAATCAGGCGCGCGAGTTCCCTCCGGACTATATCTGTACAGAATCCGTGTTGTTACTGCCTCTGAAGTTTTCACCAGTGAAAAGAAAATGGTATTAAGGAAATAACCATTTTATATGGACGTGAGGGCATGAAATTCATGCCCTCACAGTTTGAATACGCCTATCACCTTCCAATTCCATTACGTGTTAAATCACATGACAAAATTTGATCTATTTGATGATTTGTATTGTAATATCCACCACAAAATTCTACTGTTCAATGTACAATGCTTCAATTTGCTATTTCTTTACTCGTTTGCTTTATTTCTCGCCACTTCAACTTTGAAATAAAATCAGCAAATAACAAATTCAAGTCATGACGTGAACTAGTGGGTGTGGGTTGATTCTATGGTGGATTTTCTGATGATTTGTAACAATAATTCAAAGTCCCGCTTACTTAATTTCATTAACTTAAAACTGGAGATAGATCATGAGGAGAGCCAATCGAAATGTTTGTTTGATGGCTTGCACAGCGATTGTCTTGTGCGTCGGTATCAGTCTGATGCTACCGGTTCAATCCTGTGCACAAAAGTTCGTCGGTAATATTATTCAGAACAGTGTGCCATCGAATTTTAGTACCTACTGGAACCAGGTAACGCCTGAAAATTCCGGGAAATGGGACGCATGTGAGCCAAGTCGAGATAATATGAATTGGGGAAATCTTACAACTGCATATAATTATGCGAAAAGTAACGGCATGCCGTTTAAACAGCACACATTTGTATGGGGAAATCAACAACCAAGCTGGATCGGTTCGCTTTCGCAAAGTGAGCAACGAGCTGAAGTGGAAGAATGGATACGATTATTTGGTCAACAATTTCCGAATACTGATTATATCGATGTTGTGAACGAACCATTACATGCGCCCCCATCTTACGCAGCCGCGTTGGGGGGCAACGGATCCACCGGTTGGGATTGGATCGTCACTGCTTTTCAAATGGCACGGCAGTATTGCCCGAATGCAAAACTGCTAATCAATGAATATGGAATTATTAGTGATCCGGGTCAAGCAAGTAATTATGTAAATATCATCAATATTCTCAAAAACCGGGGTTTAATTGATGGCATTGGTATTCAGTGCCATGCGTTTAATATGGACAATGTTTCCACCAGTACAATGAATCAGGTTTTAAATACATTATCAGCAACAGGATTACCGATATATGTATCCGAGCTTGATATCCGCGGGACCGATAGCCAACAACTTGCTCGTTATCAGGAAAAATTTCCGGTATTTTGGAATAATTCAAATGTTAAGGGTATCACGTTTTGGGGGTATATTCAGGGGACAATGTGGCAGGAAGAAGCGTGGTTGATTACAGCGAGTGGTACCGAGCGTGCCGCATTGACATGGATAATGGATTATATTGGCGGTGGCAGCGGAGGTGGCAATGAACATGTGTGGCTGGAAGCCGAATGCGGCACGGTTGGATCATTATGGAATACGCCATCCGATGGCAACGCTTCAAACGGTGAATATGTTACAATCCAATCCGGGAACAACAGCACCGGTAGTGCGCCGACTAGCGCAACCGGACAAATCTCATTTCCGTTTAGTGTGAGCGAAAGCGGTACCTATAAAGTGTGGG
Source organism: Candidatus Zhuqueibacterota bacterium (assembly GCA_016931935.1). GTDB lineage: Bacteria > Zhuqueibacterota > Zhuqueibacteria > Thermofontimicrobiales > Thiofontviventaceae > Thiofontivivens. Next base: position 15,894 of record JAFGDW010000005.1, read on the forward strand.
GACGCGTCATTACGCCAACTGCGAATGATGATTCTTACTGGATTCGTATGGATGGTGGTTCCTGGGTGATGTGGAACAGCATTCCCGCTGGTTCGTCCTGGCATTGGGATGACGTGCATGACTCGAATAATGGCAGCGCTGTGATGACTTACAATCTGAGTATTGGTTCGCATACACTTTATGTTGGCTATCGTGAAGATGGCACGCAGCTCGATAAAATCTATATTACGAATTCCGGCGATACGCCAGTTAGCATGGGTGGAAGTGCGAACAATTGTGGCAGTGTCAATCAACCGCCGGTTGCCAATGCTGGTTCAGACCAAACCGTTACCGATAGTGACAATAGCGGCAGTGAATCTGTAACCCTGAATGGATCAGGCAGCAGTGATTCTGATGGTACCATTACATCGTATGTCTGGACCGAAGGAGGAAATCAAATCGCGACCGGCGTGACTCCGTCGGTCTCCCTTGCTGTTGGTACGCATAATATCACCCTTACTGTTACTGACAACGATGGCGCCACCGATACAGATGGTGTGACAATTACTGTGAACGCGGGCAGTACGGGTGGCGATGTTCATGTGTGGCTGGAGGCCGAATGTGGAACAGTCGGTTCGCTGTGGACGACGCCATCGGATGCAAATGCATCGAATGACGAGTATGCCACCATTCAATCCGGTAATAACAGCACATCAAGCGCTCCTTCAAGCAGCAGCGGATATATAACGTTTCCTTTCTCAGTCGCGTCAAGTGATGTTTATATTGTTTGGGGACGCGTGATTGCTCCCAATGCAAGTGATGACTCGTTCTGGATTCGCATGGATAATGGTTCGTGGATCATGTGGAATAATATTGCTCAGGGATCTTCCTGGCACTGGGATGAAGTGCATAACGCAAATAGCGGCAACCAGGTGGTGAATTATAACCTGTCGAGTGGTTCACATACGTTAACAGTCGCTTACCGTGAAGACGGAACACAGCTAGATAAAATCTATATCACAAATACTGGGGTGTCTCCATCCGGCGAAGGTTCTGCGGCTGAAAATTGTGGCGGTTCAGGCGGTGAAGGAACAGTTGTGGTGCGTGCTCGCGGGAATACGGGTAACGAAGCGATCGAGCTTCGATTGAATGACAACACTGTTCAAACATGGAATGTGTCCACCTCATATCAGACGTTTACCTATATAACCAGCCTTACATCGGCCAATATTAAAGTATATTTCAGTGATGCCGGCGGCGGCTCGAATGATGTTCAAATTGACTATATTCAGGTAGGTGGCACAACACTCCAGGCTGAAGATCAGGCGACGAACACTGGAGTATGGCAAAACGGCGGCTGCGGCGGCTCCTATGCGGAATGGATACATTGTGCCGGTTATATTGATTTCGGAACCCGATCCATTAGCAAGGCTATTCCAGAAGACAACTATGTTTATGAAGCGCGACCAATGAAATTCGTGTTGGAACAGAATTACCCGAATCCATTCAATCCAAGCACGGAGATTCGATACCAATTGGGAGACATTGGGCATGTAACGTTGACTGTGTATGATATTATGGGACATGCACTGAGAACACTGGTATGCACGGAGCAGCAAGCGGGATCGTATCAGGTGACCTGGGATACAATGAGTGAATCAGGTAATCGTGTGCCTACAGGTGTTTATTTGTATCGCATCCGTGTTGTTACGGCATCCGAAGTTTTCACAAGTGAAAAGAAAATGATTCTAATGAAATAAATCCTATGAAATTTTGCAAGGGCACTATGTACCGTGCCCTTGCTTATTTTTTAGTAGACTACCATGACCTATCCGTGATCCATCTTAGTTAACTGAAATCTCCTCGATTAATCTTCCAAATCTATCCTGAACAAATAGAGAGTGATTTCTTGAGCCAATATTGCTGGTAGTGAATATGTGCAAATTGTATCCATTCAATAATTGATGGTACCTGTTGATGCAATTCATGAATTGCATCTACGAACCATCGAATATTGAGCGGATCCTGCAAATTGCCTAGAAATCAATAATTATTATTGTTTTGTTACAGATTGTTGCTTATATTAAACCATGAAACATAAAATTCATACCATTGTATATTCGCATGTTAATTAAAGGAGAATTGACATGTTTGAAATGAAACGAAAATATGTAACGATTGGTGTTTTAATCATTGTCATTATGATCGGTGTAAATTTAATCGGTCAACCAAAATCTCCTGCTCAAAATGATCCTGTCATACAATCAAGGAACATAGCGATTGATAGTCTCAAACAGCAAATTGAAAAGCTTAATCAACGAATTAATTCCGAAATGGCGCTTTCGGAAAAACGACTGGAAGTGGCGACAATTTCATCGGATCAGGCATTTACAATGATTTATACCTTTGGTGCAGTTGGAAGTTTTCTTGGTGGTGTATTTCTTGTGATAACCTGGGTTCGAGCACAACGCGCCCGTGAAGATTACCGACATGAACGTGAATTTTATGAAGCCAGAATTATGGAATATGCTAGAAGGCAGGAAGAGACACATATCCGCGCGGCACAGTTTGATAAACAGCAATTAGCGCTTGGCGATACAATTGTTTCAAAATCAAGCGACATGTTGTCGAAACAAATCGATAGCATCGGTAAATTGGGAGCAGTCATTGGTCTTGTTCAACAAACTTTTAAAATGCAATTGGAACGAGAAAAAAGCCAAAAGGTGTTGCAGCTTCAATTGAACACGATGGATGACATGATATCCACATTTAAGAATCATTTTATGCGTCAGTACGATCAAATCAATAATATCATCCTGACATTTAAAGATCATTCGCGTCTGGAATGGACTCATCTGAGTATGTATGAACAGACAATTACAGCCAGGGCGCGAATGAGTTTTGAGACGATTCCTGAATTTATTCTGGAAGAAAAAAAGAATGCCGATGCCATGAACCTCGCACGTGTGAATCAATTATTAGGCGTAAGTGCATATTACGCCAATGATATTGATGCTGCGATGAAGTACCTGAAAACGGCATACAATATATATTCTGCCAGCAAACCACCGATTGAAGAAAGGTATCCCTATGCGTTTTGTTGTCATTTTCTCGGCTTGATTGAGAAAAATTGGTTACAACCTAACAGAAAACTCGAGCTTCATATTAGTGATGCAAAAAAACATTTTGAGGAAGCAAATAAACTTTTAGATTTTAAGAAGGGTGAAATTTTAACACCTTTAACATTGGTAGAGGTTTTATCTTATTCAGAGAATACACGGCCAGAAGCCTTACAGCGTTTAAATAACATCATTAATCAACTGGAGAAAATTAAAAGTTCTAAAAACGGATTGGATTCAAACCAAAAGCTGTTGCTCGGACGGGCTTACTTATTCAGAGGGAATCTCGAATATTTGGAAAACAAGTTTGAGCAGTCATACGAATGGTACCAACGATCAGCCAACGAGTTGGAACATAAACATTATGCTTTATTATCAATGGCACTCTCGCTATCTGATGATAAAAGCGATGAGCGCATGCAATGTTTTCAAAACGGGCTTGAGGCGCTTGAGCTATCTGATGCGCTACGTAAAAGTGAAGATTCAGTCCGTGTAATCGCATTGGTTTGGGCTGTGGTCGCTGCTCACGAATTAAAGGATGATGCACGGAGGCGGCGCTATTTAAAGGAATTTAGTGATACAATAATGAACATGCGATCTGTCGGAAATCGAAAGCCATTGTTCTTTTGTCCATTGACAAAAAATTTGGTTACTAAAGAGCAGCTAAATCAAAACTTAATAAAAATGATTAACAAATAATTAAAGATATCAGATAAAGCATTTTTTTACTAATCACGGATAAGGAAATCCACATGGATCAGGAAACATATTTAAATGAACGTCTTGACGATCAACTAACATGGTTCGATAAAAATAGTCAGTGGAATCAAAAATGGTTTAAACATCTACAAGTAGCGCAGTTAGTCAGCGCGGCGCTGATTCCGTTTGTGAGTGGTTTTATGGACGCTGGATTAGTTATTAAAATAGTTGTTGGATTACTGGGAGTTATAGTCGCTTCTATTACCGGGATTATTACGTTGTATAAATTCCATGATAATTGGGTAGCGTATCGAAGTACCTGTGAAGCACTACGAGTAGAGAAAATATTATTTTTGACCAAATCCGCTCCATATAACAAAGACGAACCATTTACCTTGCTTGTTGAGCGAGTGGAAGCCATTCTACTTAGAGAAAATGCAAATTGGCAAGATTATATCAAAACAAACACCAAATGATAGTTCCCGAACAAGCAAGGCACAATCTTTTGAAAATAACAACCAAGACAGAGTTGCATATGAATAAATCAGCATCAATCGATACGTCAGCGAGTGTAATTCCCGCGGAACTACTTGAATTACTTGAACGGCTCGCTGAGCATAATCATAATGTTTGGGTACAGCAGCGCATTAACGATGGCTGGTCATACGGCGTGGTTCGAGATGATCGAAGACGTGAACATCCTGACCTGGTAGCATATGATGAACTTCCGGAAAGTGAAAAAGAATACGATCGAAATGCGGCGAAAGAAACGATTAAAGCGATACTTGCTTTGGGATTTCGTATTGAACAGGTTAATTCATAGAAGGTCATCATATGCTGAGTTTGTCTCACCATGTTAAGAAGACGTGAAATATTTTAATTACCAGTCTGATAATGAGAGTATCATGATCAACACATTCGATGTGCTAAAGAAAATTCGACCGCTGTCGACTGATCGCCTGGAAGATGTCGGCGATATTTTGCAGTATCTGCTCCCCTGGAGTGCGTTGCTTGCTGTTGCATTAATGGGAGATAAACAAGCAGCATGGAACTGGTTTTATTCAGGCAGTGTCACCGTTATCATTACATTCACCGGCAAATTTATATTCAATTTCACGTCGTGGGGCGTTCGTCCAAACGGAGAGCCATACAGTTTCCCCAGCGGACATACGTCCAGTGCATTCATGGGCGCCGCATTTATCCATTTTCAGATTGGCTGGATGTGGGCAATCGTTCCATACTTGCTGGCGGTGTTAACCGGATACAGCCGTATTCGTACCCGCAAACACTGGCTGAGAGATGTGATTACCGGGGCAGTTTTAGGAGTAATGGTAACTTATATATTTATAGTAGACTTAGCTTTTCCGCCATTGAGCTTATAAGCAAATTTGCATATTCATAATTAATTGGTAAAAAACAGATTCTTTTAAATCCTTTGCACTTTTCCCTTTATACATTTATTGAAAAATGATAATTGATTACTTTATTTTCAAGCAGAAGGAGGTGATATGTGATCAAAATTAAAGTTTTAACCGCGATACCGGACAAAATATGGGAGGGAATTGGGACAGTCATAGGTTTTTCAGCATCTATATTTATTGCTGTTCAAATCATTACGGAGTTAAAGACGGCGGGACCAAGCACACTTTCAACTTATTTTGTTTCCGGCTTCTTTGTAATCTATTTTTTTTGGTTTCTCTATGGCGTTCGATATCAACGATTTGCGATTTGGTTTACAAACGCTTTAGCAGCATTGTTACAGCTCATTCTGCTCATTATTTTATCGATTAAGTAAATTTATCTAACAGAATTGAATTATATTTATCCCCTGTATTGGATTCTCCTTATTTCTTGTGTAAAAAAATGAAATTGATAACTTTGGAGACCAAATATGGAAAAACATCAGGAATCAAATCCAGAACAAAATCAGTCGCAGTATAACCAGGATGATTACAAACGAATGTGGGCATGGGTGTTACACGAAGACAATTTACAATCAAACCGCGACAACTACTTTATGATTGTTATTTCTATTATTTTTGCCGGATTACTTAATTTAGCTTCTAACGATAAACCTAATGTATTACTAGTGCTTATCCTTTGGCTTGTTGGATGTTATATCTGTTTCCACTGGGGATATGTTTCCTTAATCCAAAGGCTTTTAACGATTTATCCAATCCAAAAACGACTAAGGGCTTTAGAATCTTTTCAATGGTATGCAGATATCTCTGAACACAGAAAGAAGTACAATAGAATACATGAGATGTTGGGTATTCTGTTTCCATGGATAATGGTAATTGTGCTAACAATAACTTTATTTCTTATTCTTTAAAATTATCAAATCTTGTGACGTTTCGATTATTGCGATATTTGTAATGTTAAATTATTAAGAAAATATAGATCGCTATACAAGGAGATCAATGATGACTTTTTTTATTTGGATAGAACTATAATCTAAGTGATTCGAAGACTATATCTAAGTTAGATTTATTAAGATGTTCAATTTTGGTTTAATAGCGATTGGCACTTTCCTTACTATTGTTTTCAGAAAAAGGATACGAAAATGGAGCTACGAATTCACGATACCAACGGTAAAAAAATTGCAGAGATCATTTCAGATGAAGTGATAATCAATACGGTGCAGGATGCGCTGGACATAATGGGGAATGCCAATTATCAGGATGCCTTAAACATTATTTTATATGAAAAAAATATCATCCCGGCTTTTTTTGATTTAAAAACCGGACTCGCTGGTGAAATTCTACAAAAGTTTTCCAACTACAATATGAAGCTGGCACTCGTCGGCGAATTCGGGAAATACACAAGCAACAGCCTGAAAGCGTTTATTATCGAATGCAATCGGGGAAATCGTGTATTCTTCGTTGATGATTTTCAGACCGCATTGAACAAGTTACTTGGTGATTAAATTACGCTTCAATCAGGAACGACTAAACGATGCGATAGCATTGTTATTTTGCAATATTAATTTGATGTTGTCATATTTTCATTTTTTGCAGTTCTGCCACGAAAACACAACCTAAAGAATGTATGATGAATAATAAAAAATACTCAGGGTATTTACTATGTCAAGTTTAAGAAGTCGTTTATTCGTATTTGTTTTAAAATATCGCCATTTGTTAAAAGGGCAACTAAAACGGACTAACTCAATTGACTGGACTACATCCATTCCGAAATTGCGTGAAGAAATTGAACGAGGCGCCGGCTTTTTCGGAAAATTGCCGGATACATTTGAATTGACAGCCGTGAAACTCGGAAATCTACGGGCAGAATGGATGCGGCCAGCCGAAGCGCCCAAAGATAAGGCAATGCTCTATTTTCATGGAGGCGGCCTGGTTGTTGGATCAATTAGCGCCCATCGTTCGATTGTTGCCAAGTTTGTGAACGGAACCGGAATTTCTGCACTGGTGTTCGATTACGCGCTGGCGCCCGAACATCCGTTTCCTGAAGGACTGAACGATTCGGTTGCTGCATATCAATATTTACTAAATGAAGCCTTTAAACCCGCTCATATCGTATTTGTTGGCGATTCTGGCGGCGGTAACCTTGTATTGGCGACACTACTCGCATTGAAAGAAAAAAATATCCCATTACCGGCTGGCGCTGTAACGTTGTCCGCCTGGACAGATTTGACAAATAGCGGCGAATCGTTTCACAGCAATTCAGAAGTCGATTCTTTATGCTGGAAGGATGCACAAATTGTTTTTAGTAAATATTATGCCGGAGATAATGATCCGTCGCATTCGTTAATCTCGCCATTATTTGGTGATCTGGCTGGTCTGCCACCATTACTAATGTATGCAGGCAACGATGAGCTGATGCGTGATGATTCCACACGGTTTGCCGAACGGGCACAGAAGGCCGGTGTGGATGTTACATTACGGATCGGTGAAGGATTGTTCCATTGTTACCCGGCATGTGCGCCGATGTTCCCGGAAGCGACCACTGCCATGAATGAGATTTGTGCGTTTATAAAAGAGCATGTTGGTGAAAAACCATAAGCTAAGTACATTATCTTAAATATGTTGTACAATAACAAACGTATCTATACAATAAATGGTGGGAATTGTACCGTTAGCTGAGTCCGCCGCGGCGGACCAACAAAGCCAGCCAATATTGAGCGGATACTAACAAACCAGGTATTTTAGAAATACATGGTTTGTGGACATATCGACTCCAACATAAAATTACCTAAAGTAACTGAACATCAAACTGAAAAAGCAGTGTGAATTCGTGTGTTGATAGACTTCCAAAGTCCTCAGGACTTCGGAAGTTTTTATTTGGAATGAACCATTATAGGTGGTATATAATGCAAAAACGTTTCTTGTTTTCAAAATTCAAACGTGTCTCAAAACCGCGACCTAAAAAACATCGACTGGTGTGTGATTCGGTCTTAGGGGTCGATCCATCTGTCATCGGGTTGCCGTTAGCCTCTCCATTCAGACGTATCACTGCATTTTTAATTGATTGTCTCTTGCTTCTACTGCCTTCATTGGCTATCGCAATTGCAGCGGCTTATCTTCGCTTTCACACTCCGATCCGCAGGGATTGACAGCTTTGAAGTCACTATTTCATGAACGATCGTCGGGTTCGACCGAAGTTTATCAACAGCTCGGGGCACTTGTGCCGCTTTTGGATCGCATCGATGCAAGCGGATTACCTCCTGCTGCAATTGTGGCAATGGAAGCTGGTGATAGCTTGGGCGCCGGTAAGATTCTATCGGATTATGATTTCGGCTTTGTTTTTAATTCATCATCAGCTCCCACCGAGAAAATTGGCAATTATATCCAAATTGATATTTCCAGTATGGTACCAAAAGGATTGCGATCAATATCCCTGTTGGGCTTGGCTGCAATTTATTTTACATTTTTCACATCCTATCGTCGCTGAACCACTCCGGGGAAGTGGATTATGAACATCCAGGTTACGGCTGGATGGTCGTCTGCTTAATTTCTAGGAAAGCTTTGAACATTTTGGTGGCTATTTGGCAAGCATCGAAACGCTGGCGCTTGGTCTACTTGATTTTTGGCGTGATAAAAACCGCAGGCTTGCCCACGATCGTATTTCAAATACCGTGGTGGTGATTCGAGCTCATAAAAAAGTTAAATAAGATCGTTGTTGAAGGAGTAATTTAAAAATACGGGTCAGCACAAATTTGTGAACGCTACTTATCGATTTCATCCAAATTTTTTAATCAGGATGAATTTTATTAAAGACAGATGTGTACTTCAACTCCATTTAAATATTACTGTTGCTGAGTTCTGCACGTACGGATTCCGCATGGCTCATTTTTCCACAAAAGTTATCATACCTATAATTATAAGTAACGACTTTACTATCATCCGTCGGTAAACTCCATTCATTGACGTTTCTTCACAAATTATCCCTTGCTTAACACGGATAAGTTTGATATATTTACATATTCCAGTGGGATAAGCACCTGTTTCTGATTTCGACAGTATTTATCAATAGTTGTTAATTCTTAAGTGATTAATCGGGGGGGACGGCAACAGAAGATAAGGAGACAGGGTGAAAGGGAAATATTATCTCCATATCACCTTGCCACAGTCATCTTTGCTAACGGCTACGAACAATCAATGTTTATCATCAGATGACCAATCGTCCTGTGAAATATTAACCCTGGTGGAACCTGAACCGTGTTGCATGCGTCGTTGTATATATCTGCGTATCCATTCCCGAATTACCGTGCGGGACGCCGGAACGAGAAATGCAAATCCCAATAGATCGGTAACCAGGCCGGGAGTAATTAACAAAAGTGCACCTGCAAAAACCATCAGGCCATCCAGCAGAGAATCGGTAGGCATACGACCCTGAGCCATATCCTGCTGAATTCTGGAAATTACATAAAAACCCTGCTGGCGGGCAAAGTAGGCGCCCAGTATACCGGTTACAATCACAATCATAATGGTATTACCCGCGCCAATATGTTCTCCCACTTTGATGAGTAATGCTAATTCGAGCAGCGGGATAACGGTAAACAATACAAAAAGGCGAGCAAACATAACAATTCCTGGATTAAGGTGGATAATTCAAAATAATGAATTCAATCATTAAAATACTATCAATCATCAAGAATAGCAACTGTTTTATCAACAGGAATCGATTTTTTATCGTCGTGGGAATTGCAATTTTAGGGGCATGTAGTAATCCATTCGCCACGCGGGAAGCGGAAAAACCAACCAGCGATCGATCATCGTGGAAGCAACCGACAAGTCCTGAAATAGTGATTGATAATATGCGATTGTCGCTGATTGAAGGAAACGAGACAAATTATTTAAACTGCCTGGCGGATAATGGTCGATTCCGGTTTTTCGCCGATGAAATCGCAAAATCGAATAATCCGGGCTTGTTTGAAAGCTGGACAAAAGAAAGTGAAAAAACATATATTAATAAGCTGTTCACCGCCACCAAAGATTCCATAAAAAAGGCGGATATTACCATCAGTCGGGTGCCGGATTATGGTGACTCGGTGTTGATAAAAGTGGAATATGAGTTGGAATTCCATCACAATCTTGGCGAATCTTTTCCGGATAGCGCCAGGGGGCAGGCGGAATTTTGGCTGAGGGCATTAGAGAGCGGGTATGTCATTACGCAATGGACTGATTTCGGGGCGGCTGACGCGCCTTCCTGGAGCTCCATTAAAGCAAGCTTCTGGAAATAAATTATGGCAAAACGAGCACGACGTAAACCAACTGTTTCACGAAAGAAATCAACAAAACGATCGTATAGTCGCAGCAGTAAACGGCATTCGGAGTGGAGACACTCGTTTTTTAGGGTGTTCAAATTGATCATCGCAATCTGCCTTGTCGCATTTGTCATTTATTTGATTGCGAATCAATTTTTGTTTAAATCATCAAAACCATTTGTGCCGGGCGAGGCAGATAAAACGGAAATCACCCGGGATTCAATGTCGGATATTGAATATCTCGATTACCGTTTGTACAAACTGTTTCAGGAAAGCAATTTGTTGGAAGGCTGGATTGAACGTTCGGGAAACACAATTAAGGTACGTCTGCCCATCGATTTTTCATCGATTACGCTGGTGCATAGTATTATTACACTTACCAGCGATCTTGGAGTTAAATTAATCGATTCACGTGAAGATTTGGCGCAACGGAAATATACGATTGATATCGGTCAAAAGGACAAATCTGTACGTACACTTATCTTAACGCAAGAAAGTTCATTGAAACGCCATCGCGGAAAAATTGCGATTATTATTGATGATTTTGGCTACGCCGATAATGATGAAATTGACCGATTGCTTTCACTGGATCAGATGATCAATTGCGCGGTAATTCCCGGTTTACCGCGTTCAAAAAAAATGTATGAAAAAATTCTGAGCCATAAAAAAGAAGCGCTCGTTCATATGCCTATGGAAGCGAAGGAAGAAAAAGTCGAATATTCTGATTATACGATTTATGCTTCCTATCCCGACGCAGAAATTGCCCGACGGATTGGCAATGCGTTTGCTGAATATCCTGCTGCACACGGGATGAACAATCATATGGGATCGTTGGCTACCAGTAATGCTCAAGCCATGCAGGCCGTTATGAACGAGGTGAAACGACAGGGCAAATTTTTTGTTGATAGCAAGACTGCACCGGAAAGTGTGGCATTTGAAACAGCCCAGAAACTCCACGTGCCATCGGCTGAGCGGGATGTCTTCCTGGAGCGAAGCCGCGATGAATCGAAGGACTACTTAAAGAAAATGTTACTTGTCGCTGCTAAAATTGCCGAACAAACCGGGAAAGCAGTCATTATCGGTCATCCATATAATAACACTATTGATGTGCTGCTTGATGAAATCCCCAAAATGGTACAGGATGGCTATGATTTCGTAGCCGTGTCGGAAATCGTTAAATAATCGAGAAGCAACATGCGCCGATCATTTCGTCTATATGTTTTTTTAGCCTGGCTGTATACCCGTATTCGTTGGGGTATTGAATGGACGCGATTACGCATGCCGGCGTTGAGACCGGCGGCGGAAATCCATACCATCGCGCATCGTTCTGAGCAACCGGGAAAATGCCGCTGGATTTATGATGAAAATCAATTCACAATCGTCAGCACAATATCGGATCAGGATCAGTTCGTAGTGCGTAAGTTAATGACGATTTCTGAAAATTGAGATATTTTGAGTGTGTTCGGCAAATGAAACATGATGCGATTTGAGTTATTCAGTTTGATTATTAAAAGTAATGAACAATCGAAAATTAACATAGTATGAAAATTATAAAGTTATCACAGTTCGACTCCACTCACCGTGAGGATGAAACCTCAGCCTGAGCGAAGTCGAAGGCTCTTGGCTTAACTGATCATTCACATTAAAATTCAATACATTTATTCTCTTCACTACACAAAACGAGTTATTTAATGGCCAATCGAAACATTAAAGCCATTGTATGTCCCAACTGTGGCAAGCTTATAAATGGCGACGCTGAAAGTTGTATGCATTGTGGCATGAAAAATCCCGGCGGACGTCGCTGGGAATCGCCTTTCCGGCAATTGTTTAAAGGAAAGCTGGATGTAATTCAAAAGATTACATATTTGTGCATCGGGTTATATGTTATAGCGCTTTTACTCGACCCGTCATATATGTTTAAATCATCAGGTTTCTTTGGTTTACTGGCGCCCAGTCCAATGGTGTTGTATCGGTTGGGCGCTGCCGGAACATACGCAATGGCTGCCGGCAAATGGTGGTCGCTGGTAACAGCAATTTACTTGCATGGCGGGCTGCTGCATATATTATTCAATCTGCTGTGGATTCGCCAAATTGGGCCCGTTGTTGAAGAACTTTATGGTAGCAGTCGCTTTATGTTGATTTTTACTTATTCCGGGGTACTCGGATTTATCGCGTCGAATTTGTTTCACGTACCGTTGACGATCGGTGCATCAGGGTCCATATTCGGATTACTTGGTGCGCTTGTATTCTATGGCCGGCATCGTGGCGGCGTGTTTGGAGAGGCGATCTTCCGACAGGTTATGACATGGGCGGTAATGCTGTTCATTTTTGGTTTTCTGTTTCCGGGAATAAATAATTACGCACACGGCGGCGGTTTTATCGGAGGTTACCTGGCTGCCCAACTTCTGGGCTACAATGAACGCAAACACGAAACCCAGGCACATCGGACCGCTTCAACGGTTACCGTGATTGGGACGGTCGTTTGTTTTGTACTGGCGTTTGTCGTTGGCTAACTTCATGAATAGTTTTGTATGAATCCTTAAGTTCTTGATATAACTTACCCGGTTTCGGCAATGAACCGGGTTTCTAATTGGTTTCTATATTTTCGTTTAAACCATTCTTGACTGATAAATATTGCGGAGGTACCAGGCATGCGTAGCGGGACACTGGTATGGGTAGGTATGTGTGTAGTGGGATGTCTCATTGCTTCGACAGTTCATGCCAATGAGGAATTATTACGACGGAATGACAAATATTATCTCGGCGGAGGCGACCGCGTTGTTTGGGCGCCACCATTTCCAGATCATCTAGACAGATTAGGGTTCTGGGATCATGCATGTTTTATGGATTATAAAATCGAGCCGGTGTTTACCATTACTTTACTCGACGAATCACTTCAAGAAATAGTACCAAAACTAATCGATCTTACCTGGGTGCCGAGTCATGCCACACATGTATTTCAATTATCGGAGTATTTACAGCTTACCGAACAACGCGCGCTGCTTCCAACTGACGTGCTTGTGTCCGATCTGCGCTTCAACAACACCTCAGCGAAATCAAAGACATTGCACGTCATCGTTTGGACATGCCAACAATTGAAGCAACCACTCTGCACGAGCAATCCGGAGCAAATTGCCACGATGAATTCGGTGCACTCATTCCGTAATCGTATTTCCTGGGAGAAAAATTTCAACGATCAACTCACGGCTGGTGTGGCGCTTGGTTCAAATCGATTTGCCACAGCAGCGATCGTCGACGCCAGCGACGGCAACATTCCCCGACCTGTCTGGAAACATACTCCGTTTTACGAAAAAATGACCAACGACGGCCTGCCCGATGAAGTGCACTTTAATCCGTATCGACATACCGATGGTTTGCTTTACATGGCGCTGCACTATATCATCGAAATAAAACCGGGCAGTCAGGAAAATTTCACTGTTTATGCATCCATCCAGTCATCGGAATCATCAGCCATTGATGCGTTTGATCTTGCGCCAAAATCGACTAGTCCCGTTGAATTCAATCGGCAGGAATGGGAACGGTTTTTTGCCAATGTCCCGGAATTTCATTGCTCGAATCCGTTCATTGAAAAATATTACTATTATCGCTGGTATGGACTGCATATAAATCGGGTGAACACGCACGGGGAATTTAATTTACCGTTTCCGTGCATTTTTGAAGGCGTAAATGCCGGTTGGTTTCGACACCAAATAAGTAACAGCGCATGGGTTCACATGCTCGAAACCCGCTGGATGCATACACCGGAAATCGCCCAGGGTAGTCTAAAAAATTTTGTCTACCACCAACGGCCGGATGGTTCGTTTCCCGGAGCGATTATGTCCGGTCGCTCTGAACAACCTGTCGGATTTTATCATGCGAATTGGGGAGAGGCAATTCGGCAGTTGCATCGAATTCATCCCAATTTTGAATTTTTAAAAGATATTTATCCGGCGTTGGAAAAATATGTCGCGTATTTTGATACGAAACGCGATCAGGAAAACTGGCATTTATATGATGTAATCAACCAGTGGGAAACCGGTCAGGAATTTTCCAGCCGCTACCGGTTTGTTGATCCCCATGCCGATGATGGTCGGGATTTTCGCATGAAAGGCATCGATGCTACTACGTATATTTACGAACTGCAAACCACGCTGGCCTGGATTGCGAATGAGCTGGGTCAAGGCGACGATGTTAAAAAATGGAAGGCTGCCGCGGAACAGACCAGAACAGCCATGCTCTCCCGTATGTGGGATCCGTTCACACGCATATTTACCGATGTCGATCCCAAAACCGGGAAGCAATCAACTGTTAAAGCTGCGGTCTGTTTTTATCCGTTTCTGACAGACATTGTCCGCAAAGAACATCTGGCTGTGATTAACGACCATTTACTCAATCCAAATGAATTTTGGAGCACATACCCCATTCCAACGCTTAGCTTCGACGATCCGCTTGCCAATGCGTTTGGTGAATGGAATGATAAACGATTGAATTGTCCCTGGAATGGCCGGAGTTGGCTGATGACCACCAGCCACGCCTGCGATGCGCTTGCCCGGGTAGCGCTGACAATGGAACCAGCCCTAAAATCCAAAGCTGCGGACATGCTGAAAAATTATATTTCCATGCTATTTCTCGATGGTGATCTCGAACGTCCATCATCCTATGAGTATTACAATTCGATGAATGGGCGAGCGCCCTATTTCCGGGGAACCGACGATTACATGCACTCGTGGATCGTCGATCTAATTATTCGCTACGTTGCCGGCCTTCAACCCGGCGATGGTAATCGGATTATCGTCCAGCCGTTACCAATGGGACTGACAGCGTTTACACTGGATAATGCGATTGTTAAAGGACGCGTAATAAAAATCGTGTGGGAAACGACGTCAACCGACCCGGCAGTCAACGGTCTGTTCGTTTATGTTGATGGAAAACTGGCGAGTAAATCGGCGCAATTGACACGGGTAGAAATTAAATTGTAATTCATGTGCTGTTTAGCAAAATTCAATTTTAGCAAATGAATGAATTCAAAAATTGTATGGAAATTACTGCATATTTTTTTAATAAAAATTAGCGAAAGTTGTACCCGTTCAATAAATTATAAAATTAATGATACAGTATTATCATGCTTTCCCGACACGTCGGGACTCAGCATGAGATGGCGCTGCCACTTCACTCTGAGCCCTTCGTCAACTCCAGGATATACGCCATCGTAGCGTGAAAGCATACGTACAAATTAAAATTACCATCTTTAATTGAATGGGTACCGAAAGTTTGTGTATTTGGTGTGGTTCATGGTTCACCTTTGTTTATTGATTCCATAGAAAATGATATGATAAAACGCACTCAATTCATTTTACTTATCTTATTCCTGCTCTCCGGTTTTCAGGAAACAATCGCTCAAACAACTTCCTACCTTAAAAATCCGCTCATCACAGACGCTATCACGCTTTTTAACCGGGAACAATACGACAGCGCGTTGACAATTTGCCAGTCCATTATTGATGCCGATTCAACCAATCCGATGGGATATTTTGGTGCAGCCGTCATTTACTACGGAACAATCCGCAATTATTGGACACGTTATTTTGAAGCTGAATTCGACGGCCTGATAACGATTGGGATTGAAAAATCGGAGCAGATGATCGAAAAATGTCCGAACAATGCTGAAAGCTATTTTATGTACGGCGCGGGACTCGGATTCCGGGGTATGTACAAAATTAAAAAGGGCGAATGGTTTTCGGCATTCAAAGATGGGTTGAGTGGCTACCGAAATTTAAAAAAAGCTTATACGCTCGATGACAAACTATACGATGCGTATTACGGATTGGGTGTGTTTTATTACATGAAAAGTGTGAAAGCAAAAGTGCTGACATTTCTGCGGCTCATGAAAGACGAGCGGGAAAAAGGTATCGAATTTATTAAGTTGTCAATTGAGAAGGGAAGGTTCGTTCCGCTGGAAGCCCAGCTCGAATTGATAAAAATTTATTATGAGGAAGGCCAGTATGAAACGGCGCTCGCCGAATGTCGAATCATTGAACCGGAATTTCATTTAAACACCGGCTATCAATATGTACTCGCCAACATTCTTGACAAAAGACAGTTATGGGAGGAAGCATATTCGCGTTATGAAATAGTGATCGACAATATTTTTCGTTCTCCATATCCCAAAAGTAATGCGCTACTGGGAACGTGTTATTATGGATTAGCAAATGCAGAGTATCATATGGAACAGAACCATAATGCATTAATAAATTGTTATAAAGCAATAGACTATTTTGGTAATTTTGACCCTGATAAAGAATTTACCAGTTCAATGGTTGATATCGGAGATATTCAAAATGCCACGAAAGATCTGCTAAAGAAACTACAAAAAGCGACCGAAATAAATACAGAAAATTAGAAAAAACATTTGACTATTAAAGAAGAATTTACTATAATTACGGAACAATATTGAAAAAACTCGGCGGTTGTCTATTTATTGGTTGTCTATTTATTAACAAGGAGGAATCCAATGAACGTAAGGATTGATGAAGATGCCTGTACTGCATGTGAACTTTGTGTCGACATATGTCCGGCCGTTTTTGAAATGGGTGATGATGTAGCGGTTGCAATAACAAAAAAGGTAGCAGCAGGCGATGAAGAATGTGCTCAGGAAGCAGCAGATAGTTGCCCGGCTGAAGCCATTATTATTGAATAGGATTGCATAGCATCAATTTACCAGCAAATTGTTGAAAGGGTAGACATTGGATCTACCCTTTTTTATTTTTCCTATGTTTCAGACAATACCTGAAGTCACTAAACAGATGCTAAAGATTGTTAAGGAATCACATCTCACGTCGCGGATGACGTAATTTGATTTAAAATGCAATTGAATAAATCAAACCTAATGATTCAGAGAATCCAATTTAGAAATTAAGGCATCACACGTTCCCGCCACATTTTTCGCTTGCTTTTCGCTAATAATTATTTTACATTTAGTTTATAAAATTAGCATAACAAACAGAATATTCAGTGGATCAGTATTCTACTAATATTGATTCATCAAACCACTCGACCAATGAGACTATCCTGAAAGGCATATTTTCATGCGATCTCGAGTTTTGCTCACCGTTGCTATTTGGATACTGTGTACATCACAAGTTCATAGTCAGTTTTTCGATGATGTCCGCGGCTACGTACTTGATAAAACCGAAAAATATACGCTGGCTGATTTTTTACCAATCAATTTGATTGATCTGCCGACCGCCAACATACTCACTGAAACGAACGTGAAGCCTGTTCGAAGTTATTATCAAATATCCATGCGAATGTATGAAAATGGTGGTGCGTTGGCCAGCATCAGCGTTGGTCTTACACGCCATTTATTGTTTGGCGCAAGCTACGGCGGACAAAATATTATCGGTCAGGGTGACATTCGGTGGAACGAATCTCCGGGCGTACATTTGCGTTATCTGCTGTTTACAGAAAAATATACGTTTAAATACCCGATTCCGGAAATCGCCATTGGATTTAATTCGCAGGGATACGGCGCTTATGATTTTGAACGAAAGCGTTATTATCACAAATCACTGGGATTATACGTCGTCGTAAGCAAGGATTGGGGATACAAACCGTTAAATATGGGGCTTCATATCGGTATAAATCGTAGCCACGAAGTACAGGATGGTGACAAGGATCTTAATATTTTTCTTGGTGCTCATGCCATGCTTGAAGATGAATTATCCGTGTTATGGGAATATGATCTTGCAACGAACGATAATAATACCGCCTTTGGCGCCGGCCATGGTTATATGAACGCTGCAGTTCGCTGGCTTATTCTGAAAAAACTTGCAATTGAATTTTCTGTTAAAAATATTTCACGCAATCGTAAGGATTTGGAAGGCAACGTTATTCCATATACTAATCGCGAGTTCAAGGTGTTGTATCGAGTGGACTTCCGTCAGATTGGACAATAATTATGATTCGACACACATTTATCATTATGTTCGTTATTTGTCTGGCAATTACCATTACCGGCTGCTATACGATGATTTCGCACCCTTCAATCAGTGAATCGTATCACAATGACGATGAATTGCTGGACGATCATGTCAATCATATAGATGATTGCGCATCCTGTCATGAAAATCAAACAAAGTATCATCAATACTATACGGATTACTACACATTCCCGGAAGAACAGTACGATTTTTATGACTGGGAATTTTATTACGATACGCCCTGGTGGAGTGATCCTTATTACCGGGTGAAAAACAATAATAGTAGCGCGACTCCGTTGCCTCCAACACAACAACGGGATATTTACCGACGCGACCCGAATGCAACGAATCCACCAAGCGTATCAACTACTCCGCCGGCATCGAGCCTGTCTAAATCCGGCTCCGACAATGGCAGTGCGACCAAGCCGGTACAACCGGATTCAAATAAACGCACTGTGACGCGACGTGATACCAGTAACGATAATCGTAAAGCAAAAAAATCACCACCGAAATCAACTGCTTCAACAGAAAAACAGGAAGACTGATTTCCCGCTCGTTTTTCCCGAATTTATAAATCTTTCCAGAGGATGTGTTTGATGAGACGCTGGCGTGCACTTTTTGGATTGACATTGGTATTCTTAATTTCTGCAACTGCTGTTTTTTTTCTCAGTGTTCATTTGATCCAAAAATCCCACCCGAGAACTACCGGCACGCTTAAACTTCCCGGTCTTCGAAATGTTGTCAAAATAACCCGCGATAATTACGGCGTTCCCCATATCACCGCTAATAATGACGATGATGTGTTTTTCGCGCTGGGTTATGTTACGGCACAGGATCGGCTATGGCAGATGGATATTTTCCGGCGAACCGCACAGGGTACGTTGTCGGAAATATTTGGTGAGAAGACAATAGCATCCGATCGGCTTTTCCGTGTGCTGGGATTAAACCGGATAGCTATTTTGTTGGGCGCCAATATGTCTGAAGATTCGCGCCGAATGCTTCAAAATTATGTAAATGGCATCAATACGTATATTCTGGGTAATTTAAAAAATCTACCAATCGAATATGCGCTCACGAATAATGTGCCGACGGTGTGGACGATTGATGATTGTCTGACAATACAACGTCTATATGCATGGTTTGTTTCGGTGCAGCACAATTATGACTTGCTGAGCAGCGCGATTATTGAACGGGTTGAGCCGTCGAAGCGTCAGGTATTGTTGCGCTCATCGATTCCCCGAACAACGCCTTGTGTGCCATCTGCAACAGCGCTCGCATTGCAAGATGCCATCTTACCAAATTTTATCCCTGAAAATATGTGGCCGATTGGCGGCAGCGCCTGGGCGGTCAGTGGTACACAAACGACAACAGGCCATCCGTTGCTGGCATTTGATTTACGCGGTCCTTACAACGTACCATCATTATATTACGAAATCCATCTCTCCGCGCCGTTTCTGGATGCCTACGGTTGGATTATACCTGGCTTCCCGGGAATGCTGGCCGGCAAAAATAAAAATGTCGTCTGGGCAACAATTCCGTCCCAGATTGATGATATGGATTTTTTTGTAGAGCAGCTTCGGAAGGATGAGTCGCATGAATACAATTTTCAGGGAACCTGGAAAAATCTGGATCAAATAATTGATATCATCCCGGTGAAAGGCCAGATCCCCGACACGTTGACTATTCGTATGACCAATCATGGTCCCATTATTTCCGA
Source organism: Candidatus Zhuqueibacterota bacterium (assembly GCA_016931935.1). Taxonomy (GTDB): domain Bacteria; phylum Zhuqueibacterota; class Zhuqueibacteria; order Thermofontimicrobiales; family Thiofontviventaceae; genus Thiofontivivens. The sequence continues at coordinate 36,111 of JAFGDW010000005.1, forward strand.
CATATTGCGATCAAATCATATCCATACGCCACCAATTGCCCTGCAATGGACGGGCGCAAGCGCATCGGATGAAGCCCTGGGATTTTTTCGGTTATTAAAATCACAAACCATCAACGAGGCCGGGGCTGCACTTCGCAAGCTTGCAGTCCCATCGATGAAATTTTTATGCGTTGACGACGCCGGTAATATTCAATCCGGATTAGTGGGAACGATACCCAAGCGAAAATCGGATACCGGACTTGCCCCTCGCGCTGGCTGGTTACCGGCTGAAGATTGGGATGAATTTATCCCAATGAGCCAGATTGAGAAGCTCAATCCGGAACAAATTACCAATATTATTTGTACAGATCACCCACCGGTTTTACCTGATCTGAATACGCAAATAGTCGGTGATTGGACGCCAGATTTTCGAATGGAACGGATTGCTCACTTGTTGGCCGGGACTGAATTATTCGATACGGAATATATGCAACGTATACAGATGGATACTTACTCGATGCAGGCCGAAAGGTTGATGCCAAAAGTGGTTGATCTATTAAAAGATATAAAATCCGTTGATAACGATTTACAGCGCTATTTTCTGGATGCCATTCAGGTATGGAATCACCGGATCGAGCGTGATGATATTGCACCGGCGATTTTTGAAATATTTACAATCAAATTAATGACAAACGTGTTTCACGATGAACTTGGTAATAGTTTGTTTCAGCAGATGATGCGTCGCCCGGAACTAGGCTATCATTATCTGAATACGGTGTTAGAACAACTTTTATCCCCATGGTTTGACCGAATCGACACTCCATCCAAAGAAACGCGGGAGAATGTGGTGCTTACAAGTTTGAACGAAACCTTCGCGGAATTGCAAACCAGACATGGTGAGTTAATTGATGATTGGCGTTGGGGTAAAATGCACACATTTATGCTACAGCATCCGTTAGCAGATACATCAACTCAACAATATCCCTTGAATCGAGGACCGTTTCAGGCAAGTGGCGATAATTTTACCCTGCTTTTAAACGGCTTTATTCCGGCCGAAACCACGATAGCACAATTTGGATCGGTTGTACGCGCAATTATCGATTCCGGTAATATGGATAGTACTTTTGCAATTATGAGTACCGGTCAATCCGGACAGCCAATGTCTGCGCATTATACGGATCAAACTCAACTTTGGCTTAATGGAAAGTATCGGCAGACGACCATGAATACCCAATCGTTGGTAGATGCCGGATGCGATGTATTAACACTAAAGCCGGAAACAAAAGCTGGGTTATAGATGAATTACAGTTCTTACTCATTCAAACAATAATTACTCAAACAAAGCACATCCCCCCAGACCTACATCTCCCATAATGACTTAAACTGAGGAGAAAATCATGAATCACAAGTTGATCCATGAATTGCAGCCAGGTGATTCCGTACTCTCATTCTACATCGTTCGTAAAAAAGAAGTCAAGGAACAACGTCGCAACCGGGAATTATACATTACATTTGATCTTGGCGATCCGTCTGGCCGTATCCGCGGATCAGTGTGGGATAATATTGATGAGGTAAACTCAGCGATCCATGTCCATGATATTGTCCGCGTAAAAGGTAAAGTTATCAGCTATCACGACAGCCCGCATATTTCCATCGAACGGATTCGCAAAACCACTGCGGACGACAACGTCGATCCGGCTCAATTTCTGCCAACCAACGATCTGAACGTTGAAGCATTGTTTGAACAGATGCTTCAATATATCCAGGGCGTTGAAAATAAATATCTGCATCAACTCCTTATGCTTATTTTCGGCAATCCAAAATTCGCTGAACAATTCCGTAATGGAACTGCCGCAAAACTTTGGCATCACAATTATGTCGGCGGTTTGCTGGAACACACGCTCTCGCTGGTTCATATATGTGATACGCTGGCAAGTCACTACCAGCTCAATCGTGACCTGGCTGTTACCGCAGCGCTGTTACACGATATTGGCAAACTCAGTGAACTCTCGGCGGATGGCTATTTTGAATACACCACACAAGGGCGTTTGTTGGGGCATATCACAATGGGTGCACAATATATTCAAGCGAAAATTACACAGGTGAAGGATTTCCCCAATTCGTTGAGATTACATCTGCTGCATTGTATTTTAAGCCATCACGGCAGCCATGAGCACGGCTCGCCAGTAGTGCCCATGACCCGTGAAGCCATGATACTACACTACGCCGATGAACTGGATTCCAAAATAGGGGCGTTTGACCGGATCATGAAAAAGGAAGCCGAGCCCGGGAAAGAATGGAGTAATTATGTAAATTTGCTGGACCGCTTTTTATTCATTGGAGGTGTTGAATAACGAAGGTAAAAAAATCGGAAAATTGTCTTAGAATGTAAGGGTTTGTTGAATATTGGTCGATCGTATGCGTCATATTTTTGGTGCATGGAGCAATGGGCGGTGCTGTGGCTCCTTGTGGGAGCGGACAAAAAAATGGTCGGGCGGCCGGGTGGTTGTGAGGCCACCTTAAAGGGCCGCGACGATGATGGAACGGAATTCTTGTTTTTTATTTACTATGATAAACTTTTAAAATTTTACAGTCTGATTTTTGTATTTCAATATATGGGACTCCTCCATCCCAATCATCCGGTAGTGTTCCTTCAACTATCCAAACAGAATCATTTTTCAACTTTGCAGTAAAAGGTTTACTGTCATAAATACTTTTACCATAAATTGGCAACCATATTACTTCTGCAATTTTAAGTGCTGTATCTTTATCAGGAACAAAACCATCTTTAGGTCGAATTCCCTTATCATCTTCAGATTTAAGAAAAACTGAAAATATCGACAAAGATAAAGTGATAAATATTATTGAAGCAATCAGAAATGTTTTTATGGATGTTGCGCTATAATTGTTCATATAATAAACTCGCATTTTAGTTAATAGCAAACAAAAAAAATTGTAATAGTGAGGTTACCTATTTAACATATGGATCATCTTTTTTATTTTCATTAGGATCAACTTTATTTAATCGTTCAGGATCATTAGGATCACTTGGTACATCGGTAGTATTAACTGTTTCTGTTTTCTTGGTCTTATCATCATATTCTTGTAATGATCCATTTGGTGTTGCAACATAACTTGGTACTTTCCTATCATCTGCTTTCTTTTTGTCGCCTTCTGAAAATCCATTATTCACATAGTACTCGTTATAGGCCCCATGCGTATGAGCTGTCGCTACTCTTTCCTGTCCTTCTTTTACTTCCGGAATACGAACGCTAGATGTTCTGCCTTTCCTTGGCGTTAGATATGAATATCTTGTTTTTCCTTCGCTATCCTTATATTTATAGATAGAAGTACCGTATTCCTTATTGTTCCTTATCGAATCATCATTATATGTAACACCAAAATCTAAGGCTGCCCCACGAACAGTTTTAAATGGATCTCCTGGTGCTAGCCCATTTGGATCAATTAATCGAAGGGGGCTGTTTAAACAATAATTATATGGTGACCATGCTGGAAATGAATCCGCCAGCGGATCAGGAACAAGCCACCTCCCGATACTCGGATCATAATACCGTTTGCCAAGAAGGTATCATAAAACAGGTCAAAAAATCGCTATAAGGCCTTTTTCCAAAGAGCAGCTAAAAGAAAAAATAATCAAT
>JAFGDW010000155.1 GCA_016931935.1 Candidatus Zhuqueibacterota bacterium
ACTAATTCCCGGATCTTATTCCTGAGTTGAAATTGCGCGTTTGCAAACGAGCTTGTCTGCATCATGTACCCTTCCTGCAGCATCCAGCCTCCAAGCCCTATCCCACGGAGGATGACCTCCTGTCCGTTCTCATCTGTTATTCTCGTCCCCTGGGTTTTTAGAAAGCCTTCTGCGTGGAGGTGTTGAAAGATAAATAGTGTAAACATCAAGGTCAAATGTATGACAATATGGAAAATTTGTTTTCGTTTCGTCATCCGGTACCTTCCTGCGTTTTAACGACAATGCTCGATCAATCCTTAGAGGTCCAACGAAATAGAATTCAAATCAATGCTATGTTTCGCTATGATCGAATTGAATTCGTATTCGTTATTTGCTACTAATCAATTGTTTATTAGTGAAATATTGATACTACCCGTATTAACATCTGATAAGCAGATGATGATACTCAGAACCAGGTATCGTGAACTTACGCATGATTTTATAACGTCTTCTAAATTCATCCATCGATCTGTGATCCTGGCTTCAAGCACGTTGTATGCCAGGTTCAGATCACGATTAAATATTCTTATAGGATATCCTATGTTCAATTCTATTTTAACTTTTTCGATATTGCAAAGAATTCGCGCTAAAACTTGATTTTACAAACCAGCCCGTTCCAGCCAGTAAAGAAAAAGGAAAATCAGTACAGCCATTGGGATGACAACGACCCAATCATTTACCTTGAACAATCGCGGCAAGGTCAGATCGCCAAAATTGCCTTTGCTCAAAATGCCTCGATTTAGCCGGGGATAAAGAGCAGCAAACAGACCGGTGCCAATTAAAATGCCGGCCAACCCACCGACCAGGGCGTCCAGATAACCGTTACCGATCGCGCCGGCAATTGTACCCGGGCAATATCCAAGCACGGCAAATCCGATCCCAAAAATCAGTCCACCGATGATGTTTTTGCCCACCGAGCCGGCTTTGGGATAGAGCTCCACCCAGCCCAATGTTTTCATGGCATAAATGCCGATCATTCCGGTTAGAACCGCAGAAAGCATGATTTTAAGTACGGTGAAATCCGTCAGCAATAGCTGTCCGATGATCACATCATACTTTGTCGCACCGCCTTTTTGAAGCAGAAAGCCAAATACTATACCGAACACCAACCCCCATACCAGGGGAGACTTATCTTTTTTAGTTGTTTTGATTTCTTTTTTTGTATTCATATTCTCCTACCCTATCCGATTAATTTGAAGATGAATTGAGCCATCAGCACGCCGCCGATGAAGAAGCAGATGACAGAAATCCAGCTTGAAACGGTTAGCTGCAGTGTACCGCTGATGCCGTGACCGCTGGTACATCCATCTGCCCAGCGCGCACCGAAACCGAGGAAAATACCTCCAACCAGAGCGACGATCACTCGCAACAACGAATTCATACCGAATGTGGTTGCCCAAATTGAAGGAACCCACGTCCATTGAAAATCACCTGACAGCAGCGCCGAAATCAGCGAACCGATAACAATGCCCAGCACCAGCATCATCTGCCAGTCGAGCACCAGCTTTTCCTTTTGGTAGTAAGGTTTCAAATCGACCTTTTTCCCCCGAAACAGTTTTTCGATCATACCGCTGGTTTTGGCAAAGGTTGTGGAACAGGCGATCGGTTTGCGAGAAATAAGGAAGCTGAACCAGCTCAAAATGCCAATGCCTATTCCTACCGCATAAGGCGACCAGCTTGTTTCAGTTAAAAATTGCATTAAGTTGTCCTCCATTTAATTATTGTACATCCCAGTGTTTTTTCACTTCGCTGAAATTAGTAAAGAATCTGGAACCGTGGGGGTTGACACAGGCACGGCACTCCCGAGTATAGCCGGCAGCGCTGTAACCGGTCATTCCGCCGGCGACGTTGTAAATATCAGTAAAACCATGCTGTTTGAGGATACTGGCGCCGAGACTGGAACGATTGCCAGAGCTACAGATGATGACGGTTGTTTTGTCTTTCTCCAACTCATGGTGTCGGGTGCGCAGATCCGCCACCGGGATATTGATCGCACCGTCTATATGATTATCCTCAAATTCCAGCGGTGTGCGGACATCCAGCAGCACAAAATTGTCGTCGCCGGTGATCATGTCGTGCAGGTCTTCGGCAGAGCTCAATTCGATATGGTTGGATTCGAACCCGGCTACGGCCCAGGCGACCATGCCGCCGTCCAGATAGCCCACGATTCGATCGACTCCCACTCGGCGTGCCCAGGTATTGGCATCCAGCGCTTTTTTGTATTCATCGGCTACCAGCAGAATATCTTTGTCCGTCGGCAGAACCCAGCCGGCAAACGTCGGAAAATTGCCATTGAGATCGAGATGCCAGGCACCGGCGATGTGCTGACTGGCAAAGGCATGATAGCTGCGGGTATCCAGCACCACAATATGCGGGTTACCCAGGCGTTTTTTGAACTGAGCCGCACTCAATTCTTCCATAACAGGAAGATCGCTGAGTCGTGCCGGTCCTTTCCGGTTTACGTCGCTGCAGCGGCTGAAATGATCCGGCGCTGGCGGCATATCCTCGGTAAGCGATTTGATGAATTTGGATTTGTCTTTGATAAGCAAAGCGGCATTGAACTTACGTTCATAGCCGATCGTGCTGCGCCATTTAGCACCCATGGCCCGACCGCACAATGAGCCTGCGCCATGCGCCGGATAGACTTCGACATAATCGGGCAGTTGTAACAGCTTGTCATGCAGGCTGTGATAGAGTTTCCCTGCGAGCTCCTGGGCTATATCCGGAAACAGGTCGGGTCTGCCCACATCGCCTACAAAGAGCGTATCGCCCACAAACACGCCGACCGGGCTGTCCGAGCGCGCTTTGTCGATCACCACGTAGCTGAGATGCTCCGGGGTATGGCCCGGCGTTTCCAGCACCCTTAGTACCATGTCTTCCAACTCGATGGTATCGCCTTCGGACAACGGGACATGATCGAAAGTGCACTGCGCCGATTTCGCCACATAAATTTTCGCACCAGTTTTTTTCGCCAGATCGATATGCCCCGAGATAAAATCAGCATGAAGATGGGTCTGGAGAATATGAGTGATATCCAGTCCCATGGCCCGGGCTTCATTAATGTAAATATCCACATCCCGTTGAGGATCGATCACCGCGCAACTGTTCTTGCCGGCGAGGATGTAAGAGCTGTGAGCAATTTTACCAATGAAATAGTGTTTTAGTAGCATAAGATTTCTCCTCGTGGTTTTATTACAATAGGTACAGGTTCCTCTATGTAATGCATGAGCTATCCGTGAAAGGATTATACTCCGGCGGTTGAATTTTGTCTCATAAATAGAACAGATAAAACACAGTTACTACAATGATGATGAAAAGCAGCGTCATTCCTCCCCCGGCTTTAACATAGTCTGTATTACGATAGCCTCCGGCAGACATCAGCAGAGCATTAACCTGATGGGTAGGTAACACGAATGAATTTGCCGCGCATACCGCTGCCATCAGGGCTAAGGGACGCGGATCGAGGCCGCCCATAATCGCCATGTTCATCACCAGCGGCGCCAGCACGACGATAGCGCCTACATTGGACATAAATAGTGAAAACAAAGTGGACAATACCGCGATAGTCAAAACTAAAAAAACCGGATGCTCCCCCTGAATTAACGTCATCATTTGCCTTGCCAAAAATGCAGCGGTCCCGGTTTTCTGCATGGCGACACCCAATGGAATGAGCCCGGCGAGCAGGAAAACAACCTTCCATTCGATGGATTGATAGGCTTCCTGAATATCGAGGGTCCGTGTCAGCACCATCGCTATTGCCCCAGTGAAAAATGCCATTGAAATAGGATAACCTGCCAGTGCCAGTCCAATGGCAGAAACAAAACAGAGCACAGCGATCCAGGTTTTTGACGGATATCTCTTTTCTATGGCAAAAGGGGTCGCCACCACAAAATTAGCGCTCGATTTGAGATCATTTATCTTATCCCACAAACCATAGACGATAATCGTATCGCCGGAGACAACGAGGTGGTCTGAAAAATCACCCCGAATCTCCTCACCCTTGCTAAAGAGCATTACCGGTTCCACAGCATGATGTTTACGCAATGAATATCTCCGAATGGTCTGACCGACCAATTCCGAACGAGGGGGGATAATTACCTCGGCAAAACCGGATTGATCGGGATCATTCAAAGTGGCTAACCTGCCAGCTCCTTCTTTAGTTTCCAGCTTAAATTCAAGTGCGAATTGTTTAACATCTTTCTCATCTCCTAAAAGCACGATCTCCTGTCCAGGTTCGAATTTCGTTTCCCGCCAGGGAGCATATTCCACATCTCTGCCGCTGGACATGGCGAGAATATTCAGTTTGAATTTATCCCAGATACCCGATTGTTCGGTTGTCTGGCCAATCAGCGGACTTGCTGGTGAAACGATATAATGCCAGATGTTACAGGGCAAATGTAACGCTTGTATCAGCTTTTCCTGCTCAGACACAACTTTGCTCGATGTGTCCGAATCGGGTAACACAAATTTGCTGAACAATAGAAAAAAGCCGATTCCGGAGAGAAGCAGCAGCAATCCTATCGGCGTTACACTAAACAGGGAATAAGGCTCTAAGGCAGCATTACGCAGCAGATCGTTGATTAGAATCAATGGCCCGGAACCCACCATGCTGAGGGTTCCACCCAAAATTGCGGCGAATCCGATGGGCATAATCAAGACCGAAGCAGGGATTTTCCCCCGGCGTGAAATATTAAGAATACCCGGCAAGAAAAGTGCCGCCGCTCCGATGTTCTGGATGAATCCTGACAGCATCCCCACTGATAATGACATCAGCCCAATGATTCGTTTTCTGCTGACACCCACTTTTTTTAAGACAGCCTGGGAGAACTGATCCATGATACCGGTTTTCGCAATTCCCTGTCCCAAAATCATGACCGCCATCATGGCGATCACCGCATTGCTCGAAAAACCGGAGAGCATCTCCTGCGGTGTCAGCACACCCGTCCACCCCAACGCAAGCATACAGAGAAGTGCAACGATGTCGATCCGGACGATCTCAAAAATGAGCATCACCACAGTGGTGACAAGGATTATCAGAACAGTGATAATTGCCGGATCCATAGAAAAAGATTCCTTTACAGTATGATAAAGAAGCTCTTTACTATATGTTTCTTATGGTTGTTTTTATTAAACGAATATATCTAAAGAAATTGTATGATCAGGAAATGCTTTTAATATTTTTTTATCAGACGTGATTAAATATGTCCCCAAATCTTTCGCAAGTGATACAAATTCGCAGTCGTATGTAGAACATCCCGATAGTTCGGCTAACCTTAAAACATCCAATGATGATACATCATATTCATTGTCAGCCATTAAGTACAACGCCTCGTTCATCAGTTTTGCAGCTCTGTCCAGTATCAAATGCTTTTGGCGGATATAAAAAGATAAAACATTACAAAATTCACTGCGCCATAATAAAGGTGCTGCCCACTCCCCATCCTTCTGTAACACTTTTTCCGCGAATTCTGTATGTTCACCTTCAATAAATAAATAAGCAATAATGTCGGTGTCGACGACTATCACAGCCTGGCCTTATTTTTCATCTCATGCAGCATCTCATCAGTCAGGTAAGGTAATTTATTATCTCGCCGAACGTTTTGAACGCGATCGAGAAGACGCTCTTTATCAATTCGGCGACTTTTGATGACTTTTTCGATGCAAACGATGATCTCATTATTTAAACTACGATGATTCATCGCTGCATGAGTCTTTAAATTTTCATAAAGATCATCCGGTATATTTTTTACAGTAATATTTGCCATTGTATATCACCTCTAGTTAATATCATATTAATACCATATTGGTATCGAATAATTTTTTAATGATTTTCAAGTCTTTTTGTTCCACTTACTGAATGATAAAAAGTCGTACTAATTTCGACAATGCATATTCTTCCTTAAAAATTTATTTTTATTACAATTAGATAAATACTTCACCATTCGATTGCCTGTTAATATAAAATTGGCAAAATAATTCTGCAGAGTATCCGATACTTTAAAATCGTCTTCGATCCGCGCATATTCTTTTATCGTTTGATAACAGCATTTTTTGCAAAGTCCTCGCCTTCCTTTTCAGCATCTTCTAATAACACCGGAGCCATGGTTGGATTAATAGCCGCGCCGCTTTCAAGAATGGCGCATGTAATCAACTATTTGATAATTTGCAATTTTCGACTTTGTTGCCGATTTTTTGAAATGAGTTTAACAAAATAGAGACCACTCGAAAAATGCGCTGTTTGTAAGATCGATTTGTGAATGCCCTGGTCAAAGACACCATTTGAAATTATCTGTAACTTCTGACCGATTGAATTATACAAAATAATTTCGATCAATTGCCTTTCTGGATTTACCCATTGAATGTATGCATGATGATTAGCTGGATTGGGATAAAGTGTCAAGCAAAATGTACCGGGAGTGCTTTCCTGATAGGAGACACATGTTTGATTGATCATTTCGAAAGCACCAACGTCGTAGAGTCCTGACCGACCATTCTGGTCAAGGTCGAATGAGACTAACTCAAGCTCTCTGCCAGCATCAATTGCCGCACTATTTTCTAAAAGATGCCCATTTAAATCCAACAATGGATCGCACTCCATCGATTGGAATTCATCCTGGATATGTTGTTGCCACTCTGATAAATTTCCATTTTCTAGAGGCGAATCAGGTCGGTTGTCTTCGAAATGAGCGTATGATTTGGAATTATAGTAGATGTTGTTGTCCATAGCAGGCATTCCTTGCAACGCAGTAAGCCCACCCAACTCTTCTGAGAATCGGATACCGACCGCCAGTGCATCACTGATTTCATCTATGATGATTAGATTATTATAAAAATAGGGATCAACGCTAGGCGGTCTTTCTGCTGCTGGATCCCAATCCTGGAACGTGATTCCAAAATATAACGCGGCATGTCCTTCCTTTGCCACGTTTACTAGAGTATTATTTAACACCCTGGCACCCTTGGCAGCGTACAGACCGATCCCAGCATAGCGAGTGTTGGATATAAAGCAATTTCGGACAATGCCATACATATTTTCATAATAGTGAGGATTTACATTCAGGTCAAAATATTCCGGACTGGTGTCAAAACCGATCATTACTCCCCCCACGCCACAGTTATCAATGCGGCAACGCTCGACAACCCCTCCGATTGCGCCGCCTTTGCAGTAAATACCTGTCGAAAAAATATCGTGAACATAACAATCCTGAACCAGCATAAAATCACCATTTACGTTATCAATTCCTTCAGCATTTCCATCTGTTTCGCCTGGCGGATATTGTTTACCTGAGTTGTAAATTTCACATCGACAAATTGTAATATCATCGCAATTGGGTTTGATCTTGATACAATCCCTACCAGTATCATGAATGATACAATCTTCAATCAGCATATGCGAACAGCCGGCTCGGTCATCCGGATCACCCCAGTCCCAACGGGTTTCTGTTGAAATTCCATAATAATACCCTCCGATAATTTCCAGTCGTCTAAGAACTGTATAGGAAGCGTTGGTATCCATATAGACTGCTATTTCATTATCGCCGTTATATTCTACCGGTGTCTCAATCTTCGCCCACTCAGCAGGATGAGATTGAAGCGTTATTCCCGGTCTGCTAAAACGAATCCCATAGGGATAGTGATAAGTTCCTTCCCGACAATTGATCACATCTCCTGAATCAGCCACGCTAAGCGCTTTGATTATAGTGCGAAATGGTCTTTCGATGGATCCGTGTCCGGTTTCATCCTCTCCGTTCGGGGAGACGAAAATTGTTCCATCAGGAACGATAGACAGCCCGGGTAATGTTTCAGCACGTAGCGTATCAATGTGAACGTTCTGTGCTGCTGAGTTTTTATGAGTGAAGCAGATAAAACTGAAAATGAGTAAAACGGCAATGAATCGAATCGATGATGTTGTGGGTGACATAGATTCTCTTCCTTATTAATTACCAGGAAACACGACAAATATTTATATTTAAAAACACGGGTCACGCAAAAAATAGTCGAATTCTTACCTACCTACGAACGATCACATGTTTAACTTATCAGATCACGAATCGTTAAACAATCCCTATCGAATCAGTGCATCGCCAATGACTTTAACAGCACTGTTTCTTCATGAATTCTTTTCTCGCGGATAGACATCCAATGTTATTTATTGTAATATTAGCAATTTGCGGGTAGCTTGATGTCCGTTGGATTTTAACTGGATGAAATAAATACCGCTGGCCAATGTATGTTTGTTCAGAACAAAATAATTTAATTCCTCATCCGGAGTACCGGAAAACAAATCCTTTATTTTTTGTCCATTAATATTATACAATGTTAACACAACTTTAGCAGACTCCTTCAACCAATATTGAATCGTCGTGGAATTTTGAACGGGATTCGGATAATTCTGAAACAGATGAAGCGCTTTAGATTTGTAACTATCCCCTGAAGCACCCGTATTCAAAGCCCGAAATTCAAGATAATTTATATTAAAACCGCTTTCAACAATTTCCAGTTTAAGGTCATGTTGTCCCGGGCTAAGATAGATATTTTCAAGATCAATAGTCTGCCATATTTGCCAACCACCCGTAGCAGGAATTGATGCAGGAGGAATAGAAGGCTGTCCGTCTATGATTAGAGCTATCATACCGTCATCGGCATTTGCAGCAATCCGGATACTGACTGCAAAAGAATCCGCCTTAGAAACATCAATTGTATATCCAAGCCATTCGTTCTGTTCAGTCCATCCTACATTAAATCCGTTGTTTAATTCGCTGTCATCACAGGGTTCGATGTCTACACCATCATTACGGTAGGTCCAACCATTGTTCCAGGCTGTGTATTCCCCTGTTGAAACGTGATAATCCGCTATGTTCGAATCCCAATATGCATAATCATGTTTACCTAAATCATAATCGGTCGCGAATAGAATTCCCGGGATTTGGTTTTCCTTAAATTTTATCCGTTCATTTGAATGCGGTTGCCGCATCATAGCATCGATCACATCCTTATGATAGATACAATTCTCTAATTTTGCACTATCAGCCAATTCCATTAAGGCGTTAACGCTATAATCAACAGTGGGCTTAGAAGCCAGCCCTTGCCAGTAATCCAGTAATCGCTGGTATCCGGCTGATTTATTTATTGACAATGGTCCGGATATTGATTCGATCTTTTTTAATGGCCACCATGCCCAGCCGATCTTATTATTTTCCAATAAACGAATGGCATCAGTAAACCAATGATTCGAATTTTCTCCGGCTTCCCCGCACCAAATAGGGACATTATATCTATTCCTTATATCCAGCATCCAACTGATGGAACTCTGGTTGTTATGGCTCCAGTATTTATGAAAACTGTATACCATATTATCATCCCAGGGTGGTGTTAGCCCGTTAAAATCGTTTGCAAACCAGTTACCTTCAATGAAAATAATATGCGATGAATCTACCAGACGGATGGCAGACGTGATATCTTGATATAGAGTCTTTAGCATTGAATTTCCTGGCAGGTTCCAGTTTGTTTCATTAATTAAATCATATCCGCCAATCCAGGGTTCATCTGCATAACGTTGGGCCAGCTTTTGCCAAAGGGCAACAGTTTTAGCCCTGTTTAGTTCGCTTTCCCATAAGGAAGGTTTTGTTTCGTCATAATCTGAAATCCCGGCTTCATAACCCTGTCCCCCCGGTGCCGCGTGCAGATCAAGTATTAAATACATATTATTTTTCGCGCACCAGGATAGTAAACTATCGGTAAGCATGAAACCTTTATCCAGCCAGGTATTTAGTCCTGGTGCAGGTTCCTCTTCGATGGGCAATGTATACAGGTTATAATGCATAGGAAGTCGAACAGAATTAAAACCCCACGAGGCGAGTGAATCGATATCCTCTTGTTGAACATGATTAATCAGCCATGCATCGTAAAATGCTTCCATATTTTGCTGGCCAACTAATTCCCGGATCTTATTCCTGAGTTGGAATTGTGCATTTGCAAACGAGCTTGTGTGCATCATATATCCTTCCTGTAGCATCCAGCCTCCAAGCCCTATCCCACGGAGGATAACCTCCTGTCCATTCTCATCTATTATTTTTGTATCCTGCGTATATAAAAAGCCATCTGCCCGAAGGTGTTGACATATTAAGAGTGTAAACGCCAGAGTTAGTTTGAGTACAATATAGAAGATTTGTTTTTGTTTTATCATCCGTTACCTTCCTGCGTTTTAACGAAGATGCTCAATATTTGTATCGCTCAGTAATTTCAACCATTCTCTGAAGTCTGGTGGTAGCACGATGTCCATAATTAATCCTTCTTAATAGTACTATATATTGCATTCTTTCAATTGGTGTTCTTTACATCCAATAATCTTTATCACTTGTATGATCCGATAAAGATACAACTAATATGAAGCGTTTGTCCATTCTTGCGTCTTTTACATTCTGTTCCATATTTCATTCTCAATTTTTATTAGATATTTACTATTAGAAATAGCATATTATCATCTGCACATAAATGTGTCCGCATATTTGCTTAAGAAATCAATCAACTCATTTGAAAGAGGATTTGATTGTTTATTCCATTCAGTAAGATAATTTTTGTTTTTTTCGGCCGTATAATCTGTGAATAAATTATTGACAATGCCATCTTCCGTATTTTCTATTTCAAGCATCTTTATTCCGGCGAGGCAAGAAGCGTCAAAGTAATCAAAATCGACCCTTCTTATACGACTATTTGATTTAGTTCTAAAATAAACAACTAAATTTTTTAGATCGAACACCGTCGTGAATTGAGTTCCATAATTTGGGTGAACGTCGACTCCTTCAGGCGGCGGATATTTGTTAAATCCAATATCGTGAAGAATAGAAAATGCAGAATTAACTATTTCTTTTTTATTTTTGGAATTGAATTCTTCTATTTTACTCGCACCTATGGCCATTATTTCTTCAACTCCAAAAGTCTTGTCGGGAATCGGCAGTTCTCCGCTAAAACCTTGATAGCTTTTTAAATAGTCTAAAGATTTCTGGTAACTATCATTACTTATTATCGGATAGGGAATAGTTTCATTTGTATAGATTACTAAATGACCTTCAATAGGTTCAATTATCGCAAGTTCACCGGATTTATCACAGGCGAAGTAATGTTCACGTGTGATTGACTCATCATCAATTCTGATCTCATTTGATGTTTTGATGACTTCTGATGTATTTGCGCAATTGTCTAAAATGTAGGTTATAAATTGTATCTGATCTAAGACGGGGCGTTCATCTTTGGGCGGATATTTTGCTTCCCTGAATCCCATATGTCCTATAGCTAACCCATTTTCGTTCATCCCGAGTATCGCAAATCCAGCACCTAAAATATTGAATGTTATACTTGCATATTTTGCAGACCACTTTGGGTATGATTCATTTTCAAATTCAAAACCTTCTTTGTAAAGACCCCTGGGATTGTATACCACCAGACAATTGCTGAGGTTCTCATCGTGGTTTCTTCCCATTATAACTGTATCGCCTGATGCAAGGCTTATTGAAGAGCAATTTTCAGTAATTTGAGCCAATACTGTTGATGTTAAAGTAAAAAATAAGAGAATTATTCTAATCATCTTAACCTCAATATTTTTTTTATGACGCCTAACTTTGTTATTAACCTGAAAATTACGTGCGCCGGGAAAAGAGCCTGGTGCCTGGGTGTATCCGGTGTTGTTATAAAGATATGTATTTATTTAAGTTATTGTTTATTAAACAAATATATATACTATTTCTTTGTGGAATCAGATGTGAAAATGATTTTGTCTAAAAGCCTGTATTATTCTCTGATGCATGAATTCAATAATCTCTTTCAGAAACAGTCGCCGATCAATCATTCAATCTTTAAATAAGTTAAATTCTATTGCCAAATCAGAAGTAATAACTGTCCTTAGTTTAGACTTATCATCGATTTCTGCATTCGCTTCCATTTCTTTTAAAGTAGCGCTAGAGAGTTTGTCGCATATATGGAGAGTTTGTGATAAGTATTTGATATGTGAACGATTAATTGCCCTAGCGATTCTGATTTCAGATACATTTGCTTTTTTTGTAGTTTCCCAAATCGGAAGCTCTGTCGCTGTATCACTGATCACATGATTTCGGTAGCCCTAGAAATATTGGATTTTTTTTTTAAATGGAGTTGGATAGTGAATCAAAACACCCATTCGAGCATCAGGATCACCAGCAGGTCTTCTGGTTTTGTCGAACCGGTCTGCTATCGATGTTTTTAAATTATTCTCTTTTAATGGCACAACAATCGGACAGGAATCAATAGAGATTGATTTGCCAGTTATGATACCAGCTTCGATTAATGCTGTTACCAATTGTTGATGTTGCCGTGTGAGTTCAGCATTTTTGGTGTCATGTAAAAACGATGAAAAACGTTCGACTGAAGGCGCTGGCGCTAATGGATTAAAACCTATCGCTTGAGACACACTGGGATTATTATTAAGCTCAAACGTTAAATCGGATAAAAATGAGAAGCGTCTCAGAGATTTATAACTTAATGCTTTTATTAAACTGTTTCGACTTACCGGATGTCTCCCGGTCTTTGCTGTGTGTTCATCAAGCTTAGGTAAATTTTCAAAGAGCTTTTGATATTTGACCACAGGCGGCAAATCTGCTGGGTCAAACAGAAATTCCTGATTTACCATAACTGATATCCTCTAGTTTTGTGAAAGTCTAGTAAATTTCACACTAGAATGATACCAGTAAACACAAAGTTAGGAAAGCCAATTTTAAAATAAATAAAAAGATCCGTTATATGCAAACACAGGGTTTCACAAAACAAAAGCTTCCTAACTTTGTGAATTTGAGGTCTAAAAATAAGCCTAAATAGCGTATTTTAAGCAATATTGACCAAAATTGACATATAAAAAACAATAACTTATGCATAGTTAAGAAATGCATTTTTAAAGAATTCTGTAGCCCCTTATTTTATTAGGGTTTCAGAGTTTTGTGAAAGTCTAAATCTATATAATAAATTAGAATGAAAAATCCAAGATTTTTTTTGGGGCCGTATCTGTTAATTAGGGTTGATGTATCTTTCATTAAAAAAAAATGGGCTGTGTCAATTAAAAAATCGACACAGTCAATTTACTCCAAATTGCCGCTCCAAATCGCTGCTTTCTTAACCAATTATTAACTCTATTTTATGATTGCTTTTAACTAAATTTCTGTTTAAATTGTCGTTCAAATCATTCGGAATTTATGTATATTAAGTGGAGTTTTCAATGCTGAAAGAATTGCTGATGCCTGAAATTGTCGAACTGATTAAAGCCAAAAACTGGCGGACTCTGAAAGATATGCTGATTGATTGGCCTGAACCAGATATCGCTGATCTGCTGGAAACACTTGACTATTCAGAAATGGCAATTGTATTTCGGCTGCTGCACAAAGAACTGGCGGCTGATGTTTTCAGCGAACTTGAAGCTGATCGCCAGCTCGAACTGATTGAGCAATTAAACAATGATCAGTTAAAAAGTATTATTGCCGAACTTTCACCTGACGATCGAACCGAACTTTTTGAAGATGTGCCTGGTAAAATTACCCAGCAATTGCTGCAGCTGTTGTCCCCAAATGACCGCAACGAGACGCTGCAGTTGCTGGGGTTTCCCGAAGACAGCGTCGGACGAATGATGACGCCCGATTATGTGTCGATTCAATCGAACTGGACGATTGATCGGGCGCTTTTTCATATTCGGAGAAATGGCAGAGACGCCGAGACTATCAATATCGTCTATATCACCGATGACAAAGGCACGCTCATCGATGACATCCCCTTGCGGCGGTTAATTTTAGGCGATCCCCAGGCCAGCGTTGAAACCATTATGGATCGGAATTTTGTGGCGATTAATGCCCATGAAGATCAGGAACGTGCGGCGCGCATGATTCAGCACTACAACGTAACGGCGCTGCCTGTCATCGATCAGGATGGGATTTTGCTCGGCATTGTCACCGTCGATGATATTATTGACGTAATCGAAGAAGAAGTCACCGAAGACGTTCATAAAGGCGCCAGCGTGCTGCCGTTGGAGTTGAGCTACGAAGCAACGTCTATCTGGGACTTGTATCGGCGGCGCATCACCTGGCTGTCCCTGCTGGCGCTGGCAGGATTTCTCTCGTCCAGCGTGATTTCGGCTTTTGAACACACCCTATCAGCCATTTTGGCGCTGGCTTTTTTCATTCCAGTGCTGATTGACAGCGGCGGCAACACGGGCTCGCAATCCGCCATGCTGATTATCCGCGCGCTGGCGGTGGGCGAGTTGACTGCGAAAAAATGGTTTGTGGTGATGCGCAAGGAATTGGCTATTGGCTTGATGTTAGGCGTAACACTGGGACTGGTTATGTTTTTATGGGGGAATTTCTGGCATGGTGGGCGGGAAATTGGGCTGGTAGTCGGGACGGCGATGGTCGCCATTATTTTCTTTGCCAACCTGATGGGCGGCTTGCTGCCGCTGGTGTTGATAAAACTTAAACTGGACCCCGCTGTGGTGAGCAGCCCACTAATTACCACAGTTATCGACGCGACAGGATTGATCATTTATTTTTCAATCGCCAGGGCAATTTTAACATTGTAAATGAATTTCTCTTGGTGTCGTTCAAACACGACGAAATTGAATATTTGAACCTGGGTGATGGAGTTCACCTTTGACCGCCATATTCGACTTATGACTCCCGATCGTTTTTTAAATCAGTGTTCCTATAAACTTTTGCATTGAATTCACAATAATATTTTAATGACTATGTTGATTTCATACCCTTGCGAGGGTTGCCTTTTTCTTTTTTATCTATATATTGAAATAACTCCTAAATTATCTTGAATATATTGTATTTACAAAAACCTTCGCACGGGTAAATGGTACTAAATCAACAAGGTCTTTAACGTTGCAAGAATTTTTAATTGGAAGCTGTCTAATCATAATCGAAGTTTCATGTCAATCTTAATTTTACCGATGAGTCAATTCATCTCAATAAATACTGCAAATTCTACTTGTTATTTTAACATAACTTTATTATCTTAATACTAAGGTGATGGAGTTCACCTGAAACGCCAATTGGCTGATAACTCCTGTTTTTTGATACCAACGTATCAGAAGGCAGGAGTTTTTTATTTTACAAGGGTTTTTGATGGATACAGATTTGCAAAAACATTTTCAGGCTCATAAACAGCAGTTGTTTAAATTAACCGAAAAGTTAGGCGATGTTATTCCTGATGAAAATTTAATCAGAGTAATTCCTGAAATTCGAAACAACCTGCAACAGGAACGATTTCGACTAGTGGTGCTGGGACAGTTTAAACGAGGAAAGTCAACCTTTATTAATGCATTATTGGGAGATAAAATTTTACCTACCGATGTCATTCCTGTAACGGCTGTGATCACGGAAATTCACCACAGCGATGAAGCATCGGCACAGGTGTTCTTTTTTGAAGGTGAAGCGAAGCAGGTTGCCATCCATGAATTGGATGAATATGTATCTGAAAATAGAAATCCTAAAAATACAAAGAAAGTGGATAAGGTGGTGGTTGGATATCCTGCCGCCATTCTGGAAAAAGGATTGATCATAGTCGATACGCCAGGTGTGGGATCAATCCATGAACACAACACTCGATTGACGCAGGAATATTTGCTTCAAGCTGACGCGGCGGTGTTTGTTTTTTCGGCGGACCCGCCGTTAACTGAGCTGGAAAAGGGTTTTTTAAAAGTTCTGATTCCCATCATTCCGCACATCCATTTTGTCTTGAACAAAAGTGATTATCTGGATCACGATGACCTGTCAAAGGTCATTGCTTTTAATAAAAAGATTCTGCAGGAGCTGGTAAACGGGGAAACTTATATTTCCCCACTCTCCGCGTTACAGGGATTGAAAGCAAAGTTAAAAAATGAGAATGGCGCCTTAATACATAGTGGATTGCCAGCATTAGAGCAGAAGTTAACTGATTTTCTATTGCAGCATCGCGGCAGGTATTTCATAATCTCCAATGCCGGGAGAATTACACGGGTTTGTTATGAGTGGAAAAATTTGGTCGAATTGGAGCGCAAGGCACAGACAATATCAATTGATGAACTTAATTCCAATTTAGACCAATTCACGCAATACATGGAAAAAATTAAAAAAAATTCCAATCGCCTGAGTTATTTTCTCGAGGAAATCAAACAGCGATTGCTCCAGTATTATGACGCTGAAACTACCTTATTTATCAAAGACAGGGAAGAGATTGTTCGGGAAAAAATCAATCATATTATCAATCACAGCCAACAGATCAGCAAGCGTCATCTGTTGCCGCATATCAAACAATCTCTTATCAATGTCGTGATCGATGAATTTGAGCCCTATCGCCTGCGCATTGAAAAAAATATAAAGGAAAAGTTCAACGATGAGATTCAGTATTTGAATGGTGAAGTGACCCAGGTGATTAATGACATCTATCGTTTTTCTGCCGAATTGTTTCAGATTTCGCAAACCATTCAATTGCGACAGGACACCTGGCTGTATCAGAGTCAATTCTATTACAAAACCTGGGAGGTTGAAGGTGCATTGGAATTAATTCAAAATGTATTTATGATACTCCTGCCGCGATCGTTGTTTAATGCCCTGACAAAGAGAAATATCAATAAAGTGGTGTCGCAGAAATTGGACCAGCAATGGGGACGGTTTCGTTCCGACCTTTTTTATGGTCTGAATGACAATAACCGAAAGTTTCTGTATGAATTTAACCAGATTTTAAATCGAATTGCAGATGAAATTTCACAATTGATTAAACGGTATGTTACACTTAAAAAGCAGGGGGAGCAGAATTTCGAAGAGACCCTGTTAATTCAGGAACATCGAGTTGCTGAGGTGGACAATATATTAAGTGAAGTTCAAAAAATTAAAAATTTTTGGGAAGATGCAGCCGCAGTCAATTGAAAAGCATTCCCTATATTATAATATCAAAGATGCGTGTGAGTCAAAATACTGTCCTATCTGCTTTTTATTGGATAAAAAGGAGCGTCAATATATTGAATCCATATTTTATGAATATGTAAATGATCCGCTGCTGAGAAAAAAATTGCGGGATGCCCAGGGATTATGCCAGGGCCATGTGAAACTGTTTTTAAAGTATGGCGATGCGTTCGCATTAGCAATTTTTGCCAATGATCTTGTTCATAATTTTATTGAAGATTGGAACGAGCATATTAAGCTGTCAGAATGTTCCCTTTGTAAGTCTTTTATGCAGAATGAGAAAAGATTGGTGGATGCGTTTGTTGAATATCTCGCTTTGGAGAAGTTCTGGCAGGCACTAGAAAACAGTACTGGCTTGTGCCTGCAGCATTTTTATATGACCTATCAACAGTGTCCAGATAAAAAAATGAAAATAAGGTTGTTGAATTGGCAGAAGCAGATGTTTTCCCGACATAAGGAATTATTGGGATCTTTCATCGATAAAAATAATGCATCCTGTCCACACGATGACATAAATGTAGATGAAGGCCAGAGTTATCAAGTAGTCTGGCATCTGTTGAAAAAGTGAGCCGTTACATTATTCATCAAGGAGATTTTCAATTGTGCGCTGATCTTCAACATTTTATAGATCAAATAGAGAAGACGAATTGCCCGATTTGTGCCCTGTTATACGAATTTGAATTTAATGACAGGTCTGCAAAAGGAAGTCGGTGATATGAATACACAGCGGGTCGAACAAATGATAACAACAGCAGGATTTTGTAATTATCACTTTTATGATGAATGGAGCTATTGCGGCTGCGGGCAGTTTTACAATTAAGCTGTCAGACTCAGCTTTCATCCTTGAAAGAAAAGGAGGTTGCTGAAGCGTTTCGATTTTATTCGGATAAATATCACCTTGACTTGACCGATAATAAAATAAAAAATTACTGTCGAATTATCAGGGGGTATCCTTTATTTTTAAATGACACTGTGGCTGAATTGAAAAACAAATAAGTAACTGAAATTTAGAACTTTGTTTCAAAGGCTTTGCAACTAAAAAAATCGGAGATGCGGTTTTCAATAAATAACTCAAAACAGGAGAAATACACAATATGACACAAATCAAACAAATTATAGCACGGGAAATTTTAGATTCACGCGGCAATCCCACCGTGGAAGTTGATGTAAAATTGGGGGGTGGAGCGATAGGACGAGCCGCCGTACCATCGGGCGCTTCCACGGGCGCGCATGAAGCGGTTGAATTGCGGGATGGTGATAAAAAACGCTATTCGGGTAAAGGCGTGCTCAACGCCGTAAAAAATGTGAATATCCTGATTGCCAATGAAGTTGCGGGGATGGATGCATTGGATCAGGCGGCGATTGACCAGAAAATGCTCGCATTGGACGGCACGCCCAATAAAGCCAAACTGGGCGCGAATGCCATTTTAGGCG
>JAFGDW010000156.1 GCA_016931935.1 Candidatus Zhuqueibacterota bacterium
CAAATTCAACCATAAATCCACTTCGTTTCTGGCTTCGTCGAGAATATCGGGAATGCCATTGCCGCTTTCCGCAATTCGGCAATCATCGTCCGAGAGTGCGCCTTCGGTTAAAATATAGGCAAGCAGCATATCATAAATATTGGAAACGTGCGCCAAATGCCGGTCCCAATCGAGCGCATCACTATGTCCGCCGATTGCTCGGGGATTAGTCGGGTTACCAGTTTTCACATATGGCTTCCAATCCGTGGCCGTATCCCACTGGCTTCCGCTGCTAAACGTTTTCCATTCGGCATGATAAGGATGCATATCGGTTATTTGTATTTTACAATTGGACGGATCTTGATTTTGAATCCATAACGGTCGCCGGGGAACTGGTCTCATGTCCATATTATCCTGTCCGATCCGCATGTAAAAATAACCCAGCACAGAAATTTTGAATGGCTCTTGGTAAATATCATCTCGAATTTCTAACGTTTCGCTACACCCGACACCCTCAATGGCAACCCGGTATGTACCCGATCTGGTAAAATCCATAATATCCGCTTTCCAGACATTTGAGCCTGTTAGGTTCCAGTGTGTTTCCTTTTTTGCTGTTTTCCAAAAGGAAACTGTGCCTATTTTTTGCGAGGTCTCGGCATTCACATCGTAAATGTAAACGTCGTTACCTTGAAATTCCGTATAATCCCTGTTGCCGCCGTCTCCCATAAAATAATAAAGATCCACAGCTTTGAGTCGGGATTCGGGAATAAATCCAACAAGATTGGTGTGGATGGCTTCGGACCGACAGTTGAAAATATCGAAGGTGATGGACTGTTTCGTTGTATCGGCATACATTGCCTCATTAAATTCGACCAAATAATTTTTTCCCTGTTCCATAGAGTGAGGAAGCTCTAATATTATATAATGATCGTAACTGTAATCATAAATCCAGTCATTGCTTCCCCAGTTGCCCTGGGACATGCCGTTAACTCGGGTTTTGCGAAAACAGTCATATGGATTTATTCCGACATCCCCATAACGCGTATCATCAGATGATTTTAAAATCCAGCTTGAAGCATCCGTCGCTTTGGCAAGGTCCGGACGGCGGCCATACAAAACCCGCTTTGAATTAGAGGATTCCGAATGCGTGCCGCCAAAAGCGCCACTGCCAAGGCCGTCATCGACAAACTCGACATCGCCATCTTTAAAATAGAGAAGCAGATGATCTTTATCGATAACTTTGAGCTCCACCAGCTTGGAGGCGAAAACAAGTTGAGAACTTGCCAAAAGAAACACTATAAAAACAAGCTTTAATAAACTATTTTTTATTTTATCCATGCAATTTTCCTTTTTTTAGTATGAGTTCGTTGAATGTCTGGATTTGAATACTATTTTTGCCGCACGCTTCCCTTGTATCGACCGCCTGAAAGCTCCACAACAGCATAGCGATTTTCTCGCGTACAATGTACCGCTTTTTCGTTGATTTCACAGTAAACTTTTTCCGATGGTGCCGGCAAATAGACGATTGCTTTTTTACCGTCAGGAATGACGATGGAGAACTCGAAAGAGTCCGTTTTCTTTTTCCAATCGACATGCATCAATCCATGCTCGGTGACTACCGTGCCGGCGGCTTGTGACAAATAACCCAATTGCGGTTTAATGATTACCAGATTAGAAGAGAGCGGCAAATTCACTTGAACACCCAGAATGTTGGCGCTCATAAAATAGGCCGCGGCCGATCCAAAATTATGAAACGGTCGGTCACCGCTAAAACTCTCGGCTACCGTAAAGCCGATGTTGTCAGTGCGATAGAAATTGTAATATCGTGCTTTGATGAGGTCCAATACTTTGGTGTCCCATTCCGGTCTATCCTGGGCATACAAAAACTCAAATAGCCAAAAATGTGTATAGGTCATCATTGACTGGGAGGCTTGATCAATAGAATCAAGCAACCAATTCATTACAAACGGACGTTTATCAGATTCGATAATTCCCCTGTCGAGTGGAATTAAGGCTGAGTGAAATGTGGGCTCGTGAGTTGTTGACGCATTATACAGCTTGAGGCTATCATTCCATAAAACCGTGTTGAAAGCGCTTTGCAGGGCTTTGGCTGATTTTTTATACAACGCGGCGTTCGTGTTATCACCCACGATTTCAGCCAGAAATGAGGCATCATTTAATGCCTTGAATACAAATGCGTTTAACGCTGCGCCTTCACATGTCAGGTATTTGAGTGGATTATCGAAAATGACAAATTCGCGCGCCCGGATTAAACCGGATTCTGTCCGCTGCTCTAAAAACCACTTCATCAAGTCCGTTAGTGCAGGCCACATTTCATTCACAAAAACCGTATCCTCGGTAAATTCGTAATAGTCACGCAGCGATTGCACCCAAAGACACGAATAATCCTCGATATAAGCGTGAATATCAAACCGGTCCGAGGGGTGATGCGCTTTGAGACGGCCGCTGCTGTCAGCGCTTAAAGAAATGTCCCGGATCATCTTTCGGATGAGTCGCGGATCGCCCAGCCTGTTTCCTTCTCCAACAAGCGCAACCCGCGTTAAAGGATATTCGATCACAGCGGCATCGCCCATCCATTCGGCTCGCTCCCATGGACAATCCTGGTAACCGTCTTCGGTAACCTGTTCAAGTGTGTGCAGACTCATCTCCCACAAACGATTCAAAACCGGATCGGAACAAAAAAAACGGCCACGCCGCTCAAAGGGATAAATGCGATTGAAAAATCGAACATTTTGAATGGTTATTGGCGCAGAAGTTTCAAGAGTACAACTCGCGTCTATTAGGCCAAACGAATCAAATGTTCGAAACGAGTGAAAGCCGGGATCGGCAATATAGGTTGTGTTGCCAATTCGAAGCTCGGTTTTTTCGATTGTCTCAAAATTCAGCTCGGCGGTCAACAAATAATTACGATCAAAGTGGATGGTCAGTAACGAATCAACATGAACGGGTAATTTCAGTTCGCATTTGACCTCTTTTTCAGCAAGCAGGGGAATAGACCGCGGAAAAAACGGACCCCATAAATTTTCGTTTATGTTTACGGCATTTTGCCACGTCGAATCATCAAAATGAATGCCCAGACAATCGCCGGTGCTGTTGGTCGCATTTATGTTTTCATCAAGGCCTTGCCATTTAGCCACGGCCGCCTTGAAACGCGTATTGCCGCTGCATTTCCAGGTGCTGTCCGAAATAATATGATAATCTGCTCCTGCCAACATCATCGCAAAACCGGGGGCGTGTTTCATACGCATGCCATTTGAAATACCGCCGTAAACCAGCACGGCTATGGTATTCTGTCCCTGCTGTAAATATGAATTGACAGAGAGCGTGTCGTATTCGGGACGTTTGGGATCAAAACGGCTGGGCCCGCTCAAAACATAATTGCCATTTACGTATAGAGCATAATAGGAATCGGCAAAAATAAACGCGGTTATCTTGTCAACTTTTGGAATGGTGAATGTTTTTCGAAAGACCACAGTGTTCTCACCACCGGGGCTCCAGATCATCGAACGCTGCAAAAGAGATGCATTCGGTTGTGCACTCGAATTTAAGCTCAACAATCCAAGCAAAATAATTAGAGTACGTGCCTTCATGAGTTAGCTCCACGTTAACATATTGACAATTTTATCTTTGAGCAATTCTTTTTGAATCTGCGAAGATTTAATGATTTGCGTCAATAGCTGGTGCCATTCCACACCGCGCCACATACCGACGAACTGCGGGCCGCAAAAGTTGCTGGTGGCAATGGCGATCCATTGGCCGGTCGCCGCTGCTGCTTTGACGCCGGTTTCGCACATCTCTTTGACAATCTCCCAGTTCAATCCCGGCCAGTCTTTGAAATCAACAATGCCCCAGCATTCCGTTGTGATAAGAGGAAGGTTAGCTTTTCGGGCTGCTGTCGCAACGACGTGGATTTCATCAACCAATTGTTGATGCCAGTATTCCTGACGTTCGCGGTAAACACGTTCGCTGTTTTTCACCAGGTTTTTATAGCCCTCGGGCGAGAATCGTTCGTAATTATAGCCAACTGCCTTGTCAAATTCGCCATTGTTGAGCTGGGCGATCCAGGTGTGGTGTTCCAGGAGATCAAAAAACGATAAATCCTTTTCTGCATACAACTCCGGTAAACCGCCGGTGAAAGAATAGCACACCGGCAGGTCAGGATAAGCAGCTTTCACTTTTTCAACAGATTCTTTCATGTAAATCATCGATTTCTCGGTGTGCCAATAGGTCCAGGTGAGTTCGGGCGGATCGTTTACAAAAAACGGGCACCATATATCACCCGGCCATTCGTTGCACAGATCGAC